>JAQWLH010000241.1 GCA_029247405.1 Mariniblastus sp. | reverse complement strand
TCGACGCTTTCCGATGCCGACTTGGTAGATACCGAATCACGAATTGGGCATTGGAACGAAAACGCAAGTTCCGTTGCCGATTTTGCTCCCCTCGGTAGTGGTGTTGGCAGCTATCTCAATGTTCATCGAATGAATCGAGATGGACTGGAAAGCCGCGTCTGGTATTTCGCTGAAAACCAGTATTTCCAAACAGCCTTGGAGGCCGGTATACCTGGTTTACTACTATTGCTGGCAGCCATTTTTTTGATTGGTTTCGCGTGGAGAAAAATTGCGAAGTTCCCCGAAAGAAAAAAGCTGATTCCGTGCTTGACGGTTCTGGGGGCTCTTTTGATTCCAGCGCAATTAATGGCAGCGATCTTTGACTTTGGATTATTCATCCCTGCTAATGCACTATTATTCGCAGGGCTATGCGGCATTCTTACCGGTTACGCCCAAAGACTCAAAACTTCGAACAATCATCCAATTGAATCAACGAACTCAAAGTCCGGTACGCTGCAAGTGCTGGTTTGTTCAACCAGCCTGCTGGCATTTGGACTTGCCTGGGTTTATCTAAACCAGACTTATCGGGAATCACAAGTGGATTCCATCACCAACCAACGAGTGCTTAGAGCAACACCAGAATCCTTGCCCCTCAATACAACGGATCAAAAAATTGGTGAGTTATCACTTTTGACGGTAGCGACGCCTACTGCTAGGGCTTGGAATAATTTAGCGCATTTGTTCATTCACCGCTATCGATTATCCACATTCGCGATTATCAATGAAAATCTTTCCAACACCGCTGGCGTGGTAAGTGGCTCAGGCGGAGACATGTGGGCATTGACCCAACCCGCTTTCGCAGGGGACCTTAACGCAATCGACCCCCGCAACTTCGGCGTTATTAACGACCCCAATTCATCCAACACGGATTGGAGAGCCTACCATCAAAAATTACTCGAAGAAAACTTCCTGCCTGCCTTTTATTGCCTCCAACAATCGCGGGCCGCCTCTCCCCTTCAAGCGAACGTCCACCTTCTTCTTGGCCAACTCACCATAGCACTGAATAACGATTCAATACTGCCACTCCATTTCGAACGGGCCGCGAAATTAGCACCCGGTAATCCAGATATCGTTTTTGCTGTGAGTTATGCCACATTAAAAACGGGAAAGCATGATGCTGCCTTTAAAAAATTCAAAACCTATTTGGAGTTACAACCAGCAGGATTAGAAAAAGTGTTCACGGTATCCTCAAATCACCTAACACCCGAGGAGATGATTTACGAAATTTTGCCTGAAATACCACCACTTATTGAGCGATTCGGGATAAAGTACGGAGTGGGCTCAGGCAATACCCAAATAAAACAACAGGCTTTTAAACGGGCCATTGAACTTTTGGAAGACTCACGAGATATCCCTGGGTTGCGGCAAAAACTCAAATTGCAAAAGGCATTGAACCAAACCGGGGATGCAATGCTCACCAACCGCACATTACTTGACCTATTACCCAATGATGTTGGCCTGAATGTCGGCTTGGGGGAATTGCTACTTGATTCCGGCGAGGTGGACCAAGCCATCCAAATTTTCAATGAGTACCGCTTCAGAGACACGCGAGCCAAACGCCTCCATCGAAAACTCACTCAAGATCAAATCAATCGCTGATTAAATCAATCACTGCTCAAGAATCCTCCAAAAACCGACTGCCGTGGCAAACTCTTCTTCTCATACCAAAATCATAATAAGACTGTAACGATGTCCGAATCTACAAGCATCCCAGCCTCTTTCGCGAACCCATCTGGCCTGTTAAAGAACACGAGAGACCTCACCTACCTTGTTGTCTTAATTGCCATGATTCCTAGCGCCTTAGGCTACTTCAATCGCGTGTGGAATTCTGGGCATTACCAATTCGCGATTTTGTTCATTCCCATTGCCGTGGTGATGATGAAATCTCGCTTAGCCGAGTTGCGCAACCCGGTTGGCGGTTCACGCTCCATCGTTGCTGGATTAATGCTGGCCACGATCGCAACCATGTTTGCGGCAAGTTTCGTGGCCACCCACATTTGGATTCTCTCGTTATTAATGCTGATCGCCTGCTTTGTTTATGACCGGTACGGTTGGACGGGTATAAAAGCGGTGTTACCCCTGTGGTTATTGATGTTGGTTGTCGTACCGCTACCTCGTGGAATCGACAGTTTATTGGTAAATAAAATGCAATTCATGGCCAGTGAAATGGCCAGCTGGATACTCGACGCAGTAGGCCTTGTACACTTTCGCTCAGGCGTCGTACTGTCGACTCCCACCGAACAATTCATGACCGAAGAAGCCTGCAGCGGCGTGAGGTCGCTGTTTTCATCATTGGGCGCCGTCGGCCTCTATTGCGTCCATAAGAAATACCCCGCTTGGCGTTCTCTTTTCAATCTCGCCCAAACGTTCTTTTGGGTTTTAGCGGGGAATGCGTTGCGGATCGCCACCGTAGTTTTTGTCGCAGAGAACTACACGAAAGCACTCGCCGAAGGACGGCCCCATGAGATTTTAGGGCTTTTCATTTTCTTTTTCATCGTTTTGCTGGTTATAAGCACGGATCGAATCCTTCAGGTCATAATCGACATGAGGATGGCATCACAAAATAAAGAATCTGTGGGAGAACCCGTGCTCACTGCCAAAGTCACTCCCAAACGCACTCAACTTCACAAACCTATTCCCACCGGGATTCGCTGGGTATTTGCTGGACTGGCTGTTTTTTCCGCCATTTGCGGGGTGCGATTTATGACTTCTGACGTAAACGCCCACTTATTCAACCCGCTTTTTGCAAGCCCCGCATTCCCGATTTCAGCGGAGCCTGACCTACCCACTAAAATTGGAGCTTGGGAACTTCAAAATTTCGAAGCGGTCGAGCGCGGAGACGAAAACATTTTGGCGAATCAATCTTACATTTGGGCATACCGAAACCAAAATATCGAAGTGTATGTATCAGTCGATGGCCCGTGGGAGTTTTGGCATGACATATCGGCTTGCTATCGCGGGATTGGTTGGACCACCTTCGTGACCGATAAATTCGACCTACAGCCCAACGGCCAACAACCAGCAGACGGTCCCCTCAATCACACGCGAATAGAGTTATCAAAACCGACCGGTGAAATGGGTCTGGTACTGTTTACCCAAAATGATCTTGATGGGGCAGAAGTGCAGCCCAACCTTTTAGGTGGTAGCGTTTCGCTCGAATTAATAAAACTCAATGCTTTGCAACGTTTGCGACAACTCGTGGGCAGCGATTTCAAATTTTCCTCTGGATTTCAAGAAAATAAACTACCGCTGGCAACCATACAGTTATTTTGTGGTAACACGAATGGACTGAGCGATTCCGACCTCCTTGAAATCGAAAAATTCTATTTCACCGTACGTCGATTATTGCTGGCGTCGCCTCGGTTCCAACCGCGTTTACAAACCAACCAAACCGGGGATGCCACTCCGCCTCTGGCCAGGCGATGAACCTCGGGAACGTCCGCTAAAAACAGTTGAAATCCGGAAAACTATCCGTAAATCAACTTTTAATTGTGACCTCGTTTGACAAGACATCCTGGATTTGATTGAAACATGAGACCCTCTTTTCTCCAAAAAATTACCGGTGCGTTTTTGCAATTGCTGGAAGCGATTAGCTTCGTAATGCAAAATATCATCGGCTGGCCTCTCAAGGCAATCCGAAGATCTTTCACTCATACCGTCGACCAAGCAACGAACCCTGCTCTAGACGCCAATAACCAGCGCAAAAAAAGGTCTTGGGCGAACTGGTTCTTCTTACCGTTTATCGAAACCAGCCGCTTTTTGTATCGGCTTATCGTCTCGGTTATCAGCTTTCCTTTTCGGTTTATCAAGCACCTACTCACGCATACCAAAAGTGAATTTCTGTGGTGCCTTCCGGCCATGTTGGCGCTTTCCCTGTTAGTTTTAGTGGTCGCCCGAGTCTTTACACAAAATCAGCAGATACAAGGGCAGTACCGAGGGGGTTTGGCCAAATCTATGCGAGCGGGTGATTTTGAGCGTGGTAAAACGTATTGCCAGAGACTGGTTACCTGGGGCGGGGAGACATATGAAAGCGATCGATTCAACTTGGCGGTTTGTTTACTGCAGACCGGCGAAGCCAATACTGGCCTCCAAATACTCAACGAACTGGCACCCAACGATACTGCTGGCTACCCAGCGGCACACCGTTTCAAAGCGCTACTTTTGAGCGACCAATTATCTCGAGGTAAACAACCCGAATCGCTCGATCAACTTATCTTTCACCTTACCAACTCGTCAGATCAAAACTCCCAGGCTATTCAAGCAGCATACGGAACTTACTACATGCTGTCTAAACAACCGCAACGGGCAATTAACTACCTTGAATTGGCCGCCAAAAAAAATCCGCTTTTCTATCTTGAAATAGCCGATATTTACGAGAGTACAGGTGACAAGACAAAGCGAATATCTGCCCTAAGGAACGCTGAGAGTGGCTTGGACGCACTGTTGCAAAAAGACCCAGCCAACCATGAAATCCGCATCCAAAAAGCTGCCGCGCTGAACAAACTCGGATTGCGGGAACAGGCCAAGCAAGAACTGGAACGAGGGAGATTGCTAAGACGAGATTCCCAAATTAACAGAGCACTCGCTGACTTTCATGTCATGATCTATGACCAAACGCCCAATTCTGAAGAAAAACTTGCGTTATTGCAGAGCGCTCTCAATTATGACATCAATTTTCTGCCGATCTACCAACGGTTAATTGCACAATTTCGCGATCAATCATCTGCATCCCCGGAACAGAGAGCCAAGATCGAGCTCCTTCTTAACGAAAGTATTGCAGATGGTAAATCGACGGCCATTGCCCACTTCGCGATTAGCAATCTGAAGTCACTAGAGGGTAAAAAGGAAGATGCAATATGGCACATTGAGCGTGCTTTTGCCTTGGACCCGCAGTTTGGTTTTGTATCTAACAACCTTGCATTCATGCTATCCAATGAGACCGACGAGGGAGATTTGGACCGTGCTTATGACTTGGCGGTAAATACAACGAAAAAGTTCCCTGAAAATGCGGATTTTCGCCATACACTTGGGAGCATCCTGATCAAAAAAGGTCAATTTGACGACGCTTTAGGGCAACTCGAGCCCCTCATCGATAAATTTCGGGCCCAGAAGAAGCGTACAATTCATGAAGAACTTAGCTTCATATACCAAAACCTTGGAAAACCCGAACTTTCCCAAGCACATAACCAACGGGCCAAAAATCTTGCCCAATCCCCCCAAAACAAAAAATAATCACTTTTATCGGTCGAAATCCTCTCGAACATCTGTTTTAATTGGTCCTGAACACGAACCCACCCCAGAGAGCACTTAGAAATGTTAAAACAATCTTTTCTCGCGTTGCTGCTACTAGCCCTAGGTACTGCAGGAACAAACGCCTTCGAAGTCGACATCGACAATTTTTTGAGCACAAACCCGGCCAACACAACGGTCTTCACCAAAAGCTTGGGGGGGGACAGCTATACAGTCTCCAGATCATTCACCACATCAAACGGGACCGGTTTTACAGCCGTCGGCGACGGGAATTTCAATATGACCTACTCTCAAGGCCAATTCCCCACTTCACAGGGCTCGGTAACTTACAGCCTTCTCAAAAATGGTGGTGCTACTAGTTGGCAAGAGCTGTTTACTGCGGAGCTGCACGCCACAGGAGTACAAGGTGATCCGGTTGATTCCTTGCGTCTAGATTTGCTTCAAGTTCAGCAGTTCGGCGGAGTCAATTCTGTTTCAGTGCAGGTAAGTGCTGGCGGCGACGTGTTGTTTGATAATTCCGCTGCGGGCACCAACACCCCATTTACGGCACGATCAGCCTCCGACCCGTTCTGGCTCAGAGAGGTGTCGTTCGCTACGGCCAGCGATCTCACCTACGATTTTAATGTCAACGCAGGATCCGGTATCTTCACAATTGTCACAGTCGGAACGAACCTCGTGATGACACCTGAGCCCGCTAGTTTAGCTTTATTCGGCTCTTTACTGGGTGCCGTTGCCATTCGGCGAAGAAGACGATAAGGCGACAAATTAACAAAAGAAAAGAGTTGCAGGGGTCGTCATGGGCGACCCCTGCTTTTTTTTGTATTGTCTGGAACAACGAGTAAAAGTACACCACGAATTAGAAAATACATTTACCCACAACCCAAAACACTTTTTAGGTAGAAAAGATTAATCCATTCTGCGGTCAAGCATTCGCAACTAGGATTATCGCGAAAGAAGATCTTATTAATTTCTAGAACTAGCGAAACATTGCCCCAATAACTTAACAGCTTTAATGCGCCGCTTTGAAAGCGTAATATGCACCCACGGTCGCTCAGATGAAAATTCCATTTTTAGCAGCTTTGATGGAGTCCCTAGATCGCTTGGATGGAGCGTCCGGAGTTTTGAAGCGAGTCGTTGTTTTTATTACTCTGCCATTTGTAGCATTGCTCTCCGGACTCTATGCCGGTTCATCCGAAGCGGTCCGAATTTTAGCTCAAGGACCTTTCCAATTTTTTTTGGGGATATTGATTTTCCCATTTTTATTTGTTTTTAGAATTGCCACAGAAGCCAGAAGAGATTTGCTTTGGTGTCTTCCAGCCATCATCGCCGGAATCACCATCGCGGGTTTGGCAATTCTTACTTTTGCTCGGGGGGACCGAATCCAGCAGAGGTACCGAATGAACGCGGTTTCCGCAATCCGACAAGGCGATTTCGAACGCGGAAAATTTTTCAGTCAACGTGTTTTGACCGCCAAAGGGGAAGCTTACGATTCTGATCAATTTCGCTTGGCGATCTGCATGCTTCGAACGAACCAAAGCGAATTGGGCCGAAAAATAATTAATGATCTCGCACCAGATGACCACCCAGGTTTTCCGCCTGCTCATAAACTCAAAGCCCTCAACTTGGCGACGCTCACCGAACGAACAGACAGTGCCCGCCATGCGGAGTCTCTCAGGTTCCATTTATCGCACGCTGAAGATAACAAATCGGAGGAAATTCAAACGGCCTACGCGGTTTACTACCTTGCAACGGATCAGGTTGAGCGGGCCATCAATTACCTGAAGAATGCGGCTCAAAAGAATCCCTCACACTATCACACCATCGCCAGTATTCATGGTGAACGTGACGAAGAAGCACAAAGATTGGAAGCG
>JAQWLH010000230.1 GCA_029247405.1 Mariniblastus sp. | reverse complement strand
AACACGAATGTGTCCAAGGCATAGAAATCGACTCAGAAATGCAACTCGCCGTCACGAGGGCAAATCCTGCAAACAGATAGAAATGGCGAAGTGTTCAGTAGGCTTCAGGGCGGGTTCAATTTCACCCTCGAACGATGACGTGAATTTCTACCCAGAAACCCGGGCAACTTAATGTTCCTCAATTGGATTTGACCGTTGTCGTGATGTCGGAACTTGGCGCCAACCGGATCAACTCGTTATGCTCCAGAGTTACCAGCAATGCGATAGAAATCTCTTTCAATTCCAACCGCCCGTCCAAGCACCCCACATCCCCAAGACATTTTTGATTAGCGTTTCATGCACGATACCAAATGGAAGTCAGCGTTCCGACGAAAAATGCTCAAGTGGTTTAGCCTACATCAACGCGACCTACCGTGGCGGCAAAACAAGACGCCCTACCGGATTTGGGTCAGCGAAATCATGTTGCAACAAACGCAAGTCGTAACCGTAGTTGATTTTTTTAATCGCTTCATTCTGGCTTTTCCGACGGTAGAAAAACTTGCCGCTGCAAAAGAAGCTGAGGTCCTCAAATTATGGGAAGGGCTGGGGTACTATCGTCGGGCTCGGCAAATGCATCGGGCAGCCCAAATCATTGTTGACGAGCACGAGGGAAAATTCCCAGTTGACTTTGATTCGGTAGTGAAACTGCCAGGAATTGGCCGGTACACAGCAGGAGCAATCCTGTCGATTGCGTTGGATCAACGTCAGCCGATACTCGAGGGCAATACAATTCGCCTGTTTGCCAGATTACTGGAGATGAAGTCAAACCCGCGTCATACACAAAATCAAAAGGTACTCTGGGAATTTTCGACTTCATTACTGCCGAGGAAGCAATGCGGAGATTTCAACCAATCGCTAATGGAACTTGGCAGCGAAATCTGCCACCCCAAACGCCCCAAATGCCTGATCTGTCCCGTCCACAATCTATGCCCAACTGCCATCAAAGGCCTTCAAACCACCATCCCAGTGGCGGCACCTAAGGTCAAATACGAAAGTGTCAACGAAGCTATCGTGGTCATTCGCCGGCGTTCAAAATTTCTTGTCAAGCAATATGCCGAAGGGGGCCGCTGGGCCGGCCTTTGGGATTTCCCCCGGTTTAATTTAAATTTATCTCAATCCAACCATGACAACTCTGGCAATTTAAAACGGGTGGACGGCTCGAGCCGACTGGGCGATCTACTTAAGGATCAAACCGGACTTATCGTCAAAATTCAAAAGACGGATCGGCAAATCAAGCATGCCGTGACGCGATTCAAAATCACACTCGATTGCTACATCGCCAATCAAGTTTCAGGGAGACTTACTAAAAACCAAGAGAACTATACTTGGATGACGCTCGCTGAAATTGAAGCCGCGCCGATGAGTGTAACTGCACGAAAGATCGCGACTGTAATTCGCGATACAAACTGTAAAATATGAACGATCGTCCGTAATGTGGCCTAGCATTCAAGATAGGCAAATTAGTGAAAAGGTGGGCTTATTTATCTTGATTGATCTGTCGATTGAACTCACAATGCCGACTCAATAATTCTATCTTTTCACTGCGGAGTTCAACATGAAGTTACACCATTTAGGGACGTTGCTAGTCTTTTATTCGCTACTTGCCTTACCCCATCGGGCAGCGGCGGACACTTATTCAGACGCCGCGACTTGGGTAGCAGCACTCTGCGAAAATTCAACTTTAGTTGTTGAGCCTTACACACTTGACATCCCAGACAACTCGGTGGGCAACCCAGTCGATACCCCGCTTACCACTTCTTGGGGCTCATTCAGCACTCCCGGTGGAAACAACGGCGTAGACACCAACGGCGACGAAGGTTTAGCCGTAAGTAACAGCGGAGCAGACCTACAAATCATTGGGCAGACCGGTACTTTTACTGGTATTGGAATTTGTTACAGCGGCAATGATTTGACAATCAGATGCACTTTAGCAGACGGCAGCGTTGAAACTCTCACGGCTCCAGCCACCGCAGGTCTAACAACTTCGGCATTCTTTGGCTGGACCAATGACACTGGCCAAGACGTGGTAGATGTTGAGTTGCAGGCGGAACCAGGCAATACGAACTTCATTCTATGCACTGACATGGCATTCGGAACTCCAGCCAACAATGCTGCTCCGGTTGCCGATGCGGGTGAAAACCAGTCGACTAACGTAGGTTCAACTGTCACTCTCGACGGAAGCGATTCCTGCGATGACAATACTGAGACAGCTGATCTCGTTTTTGCTTGGAGCTTTATCTCTACACCCTGCGGTAGCTCAGCGACCCTAAACGACAGCACATCGGCAACCCCGACTTTTGTCGCCGACAAAAATGGGACGTTTATTTTGGAGCTCGTCGTCACTGATGAGTGTGGACTCGACAGCCCTCCGGCATGGGTCAGTATCAGCACCAACAACTTAGCTCCAACGGCCGTCCCAACCGTGGATTACAGCCTGCCAGTTATCGGCTCCACGGTCAATTTCAGTGGATTGGACAGCTTTGATCCGGATGGGGACGCATTAACTTACAGTTGGGAAATCACATCCTCACCGGCTGGCAGTTGCGCCGAATTGTCGGGGGCCGAGACAGCCTGCCCGACACTTGTTCCCGATGTCGAAGGGGCCTACGTTATCAGCCTTCAAGTCAGTGACCCTTACGGGCCCAGCGCTGCGGTCGAAATCGAAATCACGGCGACCTTGGCGATTGAATATGCTGAGCTGTTAATCCTTGAGGCGAGCGACATCGTTCGCTCATTGAAGAAGCATCAAATTGCAAAAAAAGGGAATCGCAAAAAGTTCGTCAAAGAGCTTGCTAAAGCGATCAAAGAAATCCAAAAAGGGCATTACTACCACGCCGTCAAAGCTCTCAACAAAGTCATTAAGCGTACAGACGGTTGTGCTTTACGAGGGCGCCCGGATCGCTGCGGAAAGAGCAGAGACTGGATTAAAGATTGCGATGCTCAACTTGAAGTTTACGACTTGCTGACCCAAGCAAAGTATTTGCTTCAAAATTAGAAGCAAACTTTAAGTAGATTTTTCGAAAACCCGAAGCCGCAGGAAAATATCCTGCGGCTTTTTTATATGACA
This sequence comes from Mariniblastus sp., assembly GCA_029247405.1. GTDB lineage: Bacteria > Planctomycetota > Planctomycetia > Pirellulales > Pirellulaceae > Mariniblastus. The sequence goes on along the minus strand of JAQWLH010000230.1, from coordinate 8,646 downwards.
TCCCCCGAAGCTGGATTGAATTCCACCAGACCATCCTGTGTAATAGAGTGTTCTTGATTTTATTTGCCACTCGCGAAGATAAAAGAAATGAAACCACTCCCAAGACAAATCATTTCATCCCTCATCCTGTCAACCCTTTACTGTTCGTCATGTTTGGTGGCTCAAAATCCCATCGAAGGTTCACTGAAGTCATTTTTGGGTGAACCAAAAATGGAAATGCAGCAAGTCTTTAAGGACCAGCGATTTCCAAATGTCGTTGTCACACTAGATGGCACAGTTGTTGTGACTTGGGGAAGCAAGACGGTCATGGCCCGACGCAGCGAGGACGGCGGAAAAACTTGGGGACCAGAGATCAAGATTGCCGATCCCGGCTTTCATGGCGGGGGGACAACGGTTGATGAAGCTACGGGAGACATCCTTGCGTTTGTTGAAGCCCATCATCCGCCCGCAAAAATCGCACTCTACCGAAGCCGAGATGACGGAAAAACCTGGCAACAGGATGCGACGAAGTTTTCCGCTGACTCCAAAGGCAACCAACCATCAATGCATATGAATGAGCACGGAATCACACTTCGTCACGGCAAGCACAAGGGGCGATTGATCCGGCCTTCGCGTTACTATGGCGAAAAAAACGACCGCTCTGAGTGGCCCAACCATTACACCAATGCAATTTTTAGTGACGACGGTGGCAAGACTTGGAAAACAAGCGATCCTTTCCCTGAAAATGGAACGGGCGAAGCCACAATTTCTGAACTCTCTGATGGGCAACTCTACTACAACTCCCGCGTCCACTGGCAAGCACGCCCAAAGAACACTCGGCGCCGAAGTGCAATCAGTGAAGACGGAGGGCAAACTTGGAAAGATTGGAAAATCGTTGAGATCCTACCCGATGGCCATCAGCACAGATCTTATGGCTGCATGGGCGGTTTGGTTCGTTTGCCGGTCGACGGAAAGGATGTACTCATCTTTAGTAACATTGATACATCCAAGGCAACTCGGGAGCGCGGGACCGTCTGGGCCAGTTTCGATGGTGGTCAAACCTGGCCAGTCAAAAGGTTGGTCTACCAGGGCAAAAGCGCTTATTCGTCGCTCAACGCCGGTCGGCCAGGAACCTCATCAGAAGGCTGGATCTTTTTGCATTTTGAAGGGGGCCCCCAAGGTGGTTCGCAGGTCGCAAGATTCAATCTCGCCTGGATTCTTGATGGCGACTTGACCGGCGATGGAACGGTTCCCCAAGACCTAGAATAGCCAAGCCGCAACTCAAAACTTGTAAGAATTAACTTCCCGTCCTTCACGAGTGATTAATTCGGTGTATTGCTGCATCGTGATATTCTCGTCAAGCACGCGAACGCTTCCGTCGCAAACCATGGTCACAATGACCTGAGGATGGAATCCAAATGCCTCATTATTGTTCGTGGCGTTTACCGGAACCGGTCCAGGACAAGTCATTCCATCTGCCGAAAAACCATGGACGGGAATCGAACTGCAACTATCGGCCCAACCGGCGCCGCGAACTCGTCCGTTGGTCACATCAAAGTTGCCACCACCAGGATCATGGTTATCGGGACCGCGACCTTTGCTGGTATAGTGAACGGGACGTCCGACGTCTTCGATAAACATGATCGTGTTGGAAAGCCCATCGACGATATCACGAATTTCAGTCGGACGGTTTCCATGAGTCAGAGCAGCCCGTCGATTATCGACGGGTCGTGCATATCCAAGTGAATAAATTGCTTTAGAAACGGATGAGATCGCGGCATAATCCCCAGTTGCCGCGCGTTTGCCCCCTCCAATCTCATCAAAACGCTGATTCGTTGCATTGGGATTTGACGGGCAAACGTAAGTGGTCACGACAGATGTCGTCGCGACCTGATTATTGGGATGGTTCCATGGAATACCAAAATCATAAACGTCCGCAATATTTTTTTGCTCGATATAAGGCAGCAAAATCGCAGCCCAACAGTGTCCGTTTTGATAGCTCGGTGGAAACGCACCCCGCGTTCCCTCGTAACTCGTAACGCCGATCCCGAGTTGACGCATATTGTTTAGACATTGAGTGCGTCGCGCTGCCTCACGGATTGATTGAACCGACGGCAAGAGCAAGGCAATCAAAATCCCAATAATTGCAAGCACGACTAAAATTTCGATCAACGTAAAACCGGCATGTCGATTCGAATTGTTCATATTCACGCTCGGCAGTTTAATAAAAATCGCGTTTAACTATTGAGATCTAATTGTTACAAAATTTGAGAGCGATGCAATAAATTTGAATAATTCATCTAAGCCGAATCCACTAGTTGTTTTAGGGGGCAATTGGCCTCTCAGCTCGCCAATGTTTGAGTCCGTGTTTTAAAAACGTTAAGGAGGAGGAGCTACGGTGTCGCCAACCATTGATCAGGCGCTGGGTTTAGCCTCCAAGTCATGCAGTCAAGACCACAGAGTTGTCAGCCTAGCCCCTTTCAACCAACGCCAATAAAAGTTGCCTCAACAAGCACTCAAACTCCCTTCTGTGATGAGACCTTGGATGGCATTCTCCTTCACATCAAGTTCATCGTCAGCTCAAGCTTCTTTGATGGGCCGATATCATTTTCCAAGAGATTGTTTCCGAGGTCATCTACCACGGAGAATGTGATCCCGATCAACGCATCGGTGGTCCAACATTGTTAATCTCTTGCGACCGATGACGGTACAGGCCTCGGTGGTTATGATAGGGATCTCAAATCTTAGTTAACGTTTCGCAGTACGAGAAAACCATGCACTCCACCAAAGTTCAGAACGCTATCAACAAGCAAATTAATCAGGAGCTGTATTCGGCCTACCTTTACCTCGCCATGGCAGCGGAATCAGATCGCCTTGGATTACCTGGATTTGTGAACTGGTTTAAACTCCAATACGCAGAGGAACTTGCCCATGCGGACCGCTTCTTCACTTACCTTTTAGAGCGTGATGGCAGTGTCGAGTTAGAAGCGATTGCTCGGCCAGAATTAAAAAGTGAAACTGCGTTGACTCTCTTTGAAAGAGCACTCGCCCATGAGCAACACATCACAAAGCTCATCTTTGACCTCAAAGACCTAGCGCGAGCCGAATCTGATCACGCAACAGATGTTTTCCTTGAATGGTTTGTCAGCGAACAGGTTGAAGAGGAAGCCAGCACCCGCGCAGTCATCGACCAACTTCGCATGGTTGATGGTAATCCAAACGGGCTGTTTTTGATCGATCGCGAACTTGCCTCGCGTCAGGTTGAATCAAGCAACGAAGCGTAAGCAGGACAACCACTCAACTCCCAAGCTCACACTGCTCTAATCTTTTAAAACCACAACTTGGCCTGCGAGATTGTTTCCCAGCGCCACTTGGGGCAGAAGCTTGGAACTCATTTTGCCGCTCAACTCTTGGTTCAAAACAAGTGCAACCCACTTGGCGTAGTGGACAAATTGGCAAGCTACCAGACGGGAGTGGTTCAACTGGAAGCCGAGCTCTGCAAGTTCAGCCAAGTTGCCCCTGTGAGACGCAATGTACCAAGCATTTCTTGAACTATACTAGATGTAGAGACCTCGACCGAGTTAAACATCACGAGTCAGGAGTTGGCGATGCCGCGAGTTTTTAATTTTGCAGTCTGTTTGTTTGCAGCAATCTCGGTGACCTTTGCGTCAGCAACCAGAGCCGACGCAAATGATGAACTGCCAACTTCATTTTGGCCCGACAACATTGAGTTTGATGATTCGATCCCGACGCCCAAAGAGTTTTTTGGATTTGACATTGGCTTTCGACATCTCACTCACGCACAGGTTGCTGGCTACGTTGACCTGCTTGCCGAATCGTCCGATCGTATCACGATTGAAACATACGCCAAGACACATGGGGGGCGACCGTTATTGTTACTCACGATCACATCGCAAAAAAACCGAAAACGCCTGGGGCAAATTAAGAAAGCTCACCTCGAACTCAGCAAATCGAATTCCGCGGGAATCGACATTACCGACCTCCCGGCGGTTATTAATATGGGCTACGGAGTCCACGGCGACGAACCCAGTGCAACCAACTGTGCTCCCCTGGTGGCTTATTATTTAGCGGCAGCTCAAGGAACCGAAATTGAGAAATGGCTGGATAACTGCGTCATTTTGCTTGACCCAAGCCTAAACCCTGACGGCTTTAACCGTTTCGCCAACTGGGCGAACCGGTATCGAGGTCGCGTCCTCAATTCCGACCCGCAACACGCCGAGCATCATCAAATGTGGCCACCGGGTCGAGTCAATTACTACTGGTTCGACCTGAACCGCGATTGGCTGCCATTAGTCCATCCCGAAAGCCGCGGGCGAATGAACTGGTACCACAAGTGGAAGCCAAACGTTGTTTTGGATTTCCATGAAATGGGAACCAACTCCACCTTCTTTTTTCAACCTGGGATCCCCGAGCGTACTAATCCCCTGACACCAAAACGCAATCAGGAATTGACACGAAAGTTTGGCAGCTATCACGCCAAAGCACTCGATGAACGAGGAAGCCTCTACTTTACGCAAGAACGGTTTGACGATTTTTATATGGGTAAAGGCTCGACTTACCCTGACCTTCACGGAAGTGTTGGGATTTTATTTGAGCAAGCTAGTTCGCGTGGGCACGTGCAAAAGAATCAAAACGGAATCCTTAGATTTCATGACACCATTGCAAATCAATTTACGACATCGCTGTCGAGCCTCCGTGCGACCAGTGCCATGCGGAGGGAATTGCTTAACTTCAAGCGTCGTTTTTATCAGCAGGCGCTAAAGACAGCCTCAGAACAAAAGGTACAAAGTTATATCTTTACCTGTGCGAATAATCGCACGCGGATTGAAGAATTTGCCAAGACATTAAAACGACACGACATTGAGTGCTATTGGTTAAAAGATGACTACCAAGACGGAGATTCAACTTTTCATTCAAACTTTTCGTTGGTTGTTCCGGCACAGCAACCGGAGTACCGTTTTCTCCGATCCCTATTAATGCGGCAAACCGATTTCCAGGAGAACATCTTCTACGATGTTTCCAGCTGGACGCTTCCGCTTGCTTATGGGCTGCAACAATACGGACTCAAACGCCGGATCGCGATGAAAAACCTCGAACCGGTGACGATCAAATCGACCGAGGTCAAAACAAAGCTTAGTTTCTCCAAAGACGATATCGCTTACTTAATTGATTACCGAGACGACCAAGCTCCCAACGTGCTCGCGAAGCTATTGTCGGCTGGCATTCAGGTTCGCGTTGCCAAGAAACCATTTCTTGCCAAAACCGGTGATGAATCCAAATCATTTGGCTATGGAACGTTATCAGTTGTGTTAAGCACGCAGAAACAAAAAACAAAAACAATTCGGAGAATTTTGCAACTGGGTTCTCAACGAGGAGCAAAGATAATCGCGGTGAAGACCGGACTCAGCTTGTCAGGACCCGACCTGGGAAGTAGCAACTTCCAAGTAATCAAAAAACCGAACATTGCGATGTTAATCGGCGGACGGACTTCTCCCTACGGAGCTGGCCAAGTTTGGCATGTCCTCGACACTCAGGTTCACCTTCCAGTCACAATGATTAAATCGGATCGTTTTTCTCGGACTTCACTTTCCAACTACACAACGCTGGTTCTTGCTGAGGGCAGGCTTGACTCCGAACAATGGGGGAAAATCAAATCATTTGCCGATGACGGTGGTACCGTGATTGCGATCGGCAGCTTGGCCAAAACAGTTGAATCCATGTTGCGTGATGAGACGGAGGATTCCGCCTCCAACCAAAGAGGCTACCGTAATCCAGAAGTTTTGAGCCGGCAGTCGAGCCGAGTTGGCGAGGAGGGCAAGCTCACCAACTCCGCCCCCAAGAATTCAATTCAAAAGCCATTTGATTCAGCTGCCAATGAACGGGCTCTCAAATTGATTAGTGGTGCGATTTTTAAAACTCGAACCGACCTTACCCACCCGCTTCTCTATGGCTTTGAAAATGAGTTTTTACCCGTCTTTCGTTCTCACGCCACATTCTTAACCCCCTCGAAGAACAGATATTGCAACCCGCTAATCTACGATTCAAGAGCTCCATTGATGGCGGGGTATTGCTCTTCGGAGAACGTTGAAAAGTTTAAAGGCTCAGCCAGCGTTGTGGTCCATCAGTCGAACCAAGGTCAATTCATATTAATGGCCGACAATCCCAACTTCCGTGGATTCTGGAAGGCGACGTCTCGAGTATTCCTGAACGCCGTTTATTTTGGTGATCAGGTCAAACCGTAATAGCACCTTGTCGCAATTCGACCTCAGGCTGGTGGGTGAACAAGGCAAGACAATTCAATGACACGCCAGTTTGAGAATCTCAGGCGAAAAACCCGCTCCGCCACGTCTGCTTTTTCACTTAGCTGAAAAATGCATTCTGGAGATAGGCAAGACCGCCTCAGTGCTCGTCGACCGCCACCTGCATGCTTTCGGCCCCGATGAGCCTTCTGGCAAGGCGACCGACAGTAAGCCCTTGAACGATGATTGAAAAAATCACAACTCCGTAGGTGACCGTCAAAAACAAATCACGATTCATCTCCGGGGTAAGCGTCAGAGCGAGCGCAATTGAGATGCCGCCTCGCAAGCCGCCCCAGGTCATAATCGTTGTTGTATGCGGAACAAAATCCAGTCTTTTCGCGAAAAACCGAACTGGAATAATTAAGGAAAGGAATCGTGCAACCAGTACGATCAGGATCGCCAAACCCACCGCTTGCAGATAAGGAGTCGTGATATTGAGAATCAAGATTTCCAATCCGATCAACACAAACAAGATCGCATTTAAAAGAATATCCATCAGTTCCCAGAACTTGTTGACGTATCGCTCGGTTTGCTTTGACATCGCCGTTCCTCGAACCGTGTCGTTACCGACGATCAAACCAGCGACTACGATCGCCAGCGGAGCTGACAGATGAAGTGCCGTTGCCAGCGCGTATCCGCCCATCACACAGGCCAGCGTAATCATGACCTCAATCTCGTAATCGTCGATTGAACGCAAAAGAATAAACGTCCCGTAGCCCAACACCAAACCGAGCAACAAGCCGCCCAACACCTCGGTCCCAAACAGCTTGACGACGAACCAGGCAACTGCCATCGTCCCCATCGTTTGGGGCTCTTCAGGCTTGGCTTTGAGCTCAGTGGGATCGTCGATATTTTCCAAATCAGAATGCCCCGCTTCATTGGAGTTTAAATCTGACTTGCTTTTTTGAGCTTCATTTTCTTCTTGGCCTGCTTGCTGTGATTGACCGTGACCTTCCTCAAACGACACCAACTGGATCGTCGACTGGTTTCCAGCATGTTCTTTTTCGTGGTGCTCTTCCCCCGGATGATCTCCACCTGTGGCAATGCTGAAAATCGTGAGAAAAACGACAACGCCCACACCATCATTGAACAGGGATTCGCCAACGATCTTGGTCTCAAGTATCTTCGGCACCCCTGCCTGTTTCAAAATCCCCAGCACTGCAATTGGATCTGTCGGTGAAATCAATGCACCGAACAGTAAGCAATGGATGTACTGAGTTTCAAATCCAATCGCCCTGAAAACAAAATACACCAACGTTGCACAGATCAAGGTCGAGGCGAGAACACCGACCGTTGAAAAAACTAGTACTGGCCAACGCTGGACTTTGAGCTGATCGAAATTGGTATGCATTGCGCCTGCAAACAACAAAAACCCCAACATGACCTTCAGCAACACGTGCTGGAAGTCAATTTGCAGGATCAGGCTTGAGGCCGTGTTAATAAAATAGTCAGTAAAATATTGGCTAACGTACAGCGCGCCGGTGAAGAGGATCGCCACAATCATCAGACCGATCGTGTTGGGCAGCTTTAGCAGTTTGACATTGATGTAGCCAAAAATTGCCGAAAGCACGATAACTATCGCACAGATTTCAAAGAGTTGAAAATTCATTTGCGTGTAAAACTTGCTGGACCGTGCTGATTGAGTCGCCTTGGCTCTGTTCACTGAACCAAACTTGTGAGCCGCGATTTTCCGGCAGCAGACGATTCCTGACAAGATGATGGGGCCTTTGAATTATGCTTCGGTATACCCCGTCCCTCGCTCAACGCTCAAACCAGCTGGAAATTACCGAGCAAGCATTTCCTTCAGTCGATCCTGAATGGCAAAAAAGAAAAAACGAAAAACACCTCAACCGCATCGACCAGGAACTGAATCTGCCGTCGCCGCTGACGGCTTGAAATTCGGTCCTCAGCAAGTTGGCACGGCAAGCTACCTGATGCTGTTGGTCTGCATCGCCGCTCAGGCCTTAACCATTTTCATCAGTTGGCCCGTTTGGGAATGCCGGCCGCTGGAATTAGGCAATACGCCAAATGTACCTTGGATTTCAGGAACGCCACAATTTTCAACCGGCCTCCTTTTAATTGGTTCTCTTTTTTTGGCAGCCATCAGTCCAAAAAAATATGGTGTGGCAGCTCACCTCACGATACTGCTCGTCTCCATTGCCATGGACCAGTTTCGCTGCCTGCCTCAGGTACTCGCCGTTGCCTTCATGATGTCGGCTTGTGTGTGGGCAACGGCAAGAAAGCTTTGCGTTTGGTATCTGATTGCCATGTGGACCTGGGCTGGCATCCACAAACTCATATCACCCGATTGGTTTGGACACGTGACTTGTTATTTACTCAGCGACCT
>JAQWLH010000224.1 GCA_029247405.1 Mariniblastus sp. | reverse complement strand
GTGTCGACTTACCGCTTGATCAATTCAACCTGCTGACGGTCGACAACGATGGTTTTACGCTCAACATACAGGACGAAGAAAGGCGATTTGAGTTAACGGAGTTCAAACGGAAATCCGAAACATTTGTCGCAAAATGTTCTGCGATCGATTACCCCGAAGGTTTGACTTACGAGATTAGTGTTTCCAAAGACTTGATCAAAATTCGCTATCGTACTGATGGTGCACATATTGCGCCCGCCCCCTCCGCTAAAGACGATCAACTTCTTGTGCAAATCTGGAATAAATCGAAGACAAAATAAGCAGAACAAACGGATGCACGCGAAGCCGCCGATCCCGCGTGTTTTGAAGCAATGCTCATCGCGGCGGCTCGGTGATCCTGAACGTTATGTTGCTCGAAAATTACTGATGAATCCCCTTCATTTGTTTATCGTGGTTTTGTCGATTGCCGTGTTTTTGATAACGTGCATTTGGATGGTGTCCGTTTTATTTGTCAAAATTATCCCCAATACACGAAAACGTGATGGTAAGTGGGGAATCAATCTGCGACCGGTGACATGTTCAGAATGCAGCAAACAACTACCACCATTCAGAAAACCAACAAGCTTGAAACAAGGACTATGGGGTGGCTGGAGCTGTCCAAATTGTGGAGCCGAGGTCAACAAGTGGGGGAGCGTTGTTCACGAAGACAGGGCAACATAACAAAACGTTGGACCGGAGCGATAACAAATCGGGCGTTCGCTTCGCTCATCAAACCGTAATCATCGCCCGGTGAACTTGGACGTTATGCCCTTCAAACGAACCAGCGGAGATTTCAATGAGCACACCTTGGCTAACGCAGGTATATTATTGCGCACTCGTCTTTGCCATGCTTGTACCCCACGCCGCATCGGCGGATGACGATTAAATTTTCGTTCCTTTTGTTCAAGGTCTTGTGCCTAACGTGCCGTTCGTGATGCCGTTGGAAGAACCTGTCGCTGGTGAAATTAAGTTTGACTTTGCGCTCCGCGGAATTTGGTATTTGCCAATCGAAGGCGCCGATAGTGTGTTGGATTTAGACTCGTTCTCTTTCTTGATTTCAGGAGACGACTGGGAAACACTTCAACTGGTTGAGGTAACAATTGATTTAGCCAGTCAGAAGGCCCACTTTTCAATGTGGGATTTTTTTCCAGAGATACCAACTGGCAATAATAATGGCCCAACCGTTTCGGGAGCAAATGATGACACTTCATCATCAGGTAGTTCATCAGCATTTGTTGTTTTTGTGTCTGGGCAAACTGAGGGCAGTACAGACGAAACAACCATCGGTGATGTGATACTGAAAGGCGAGGATGAATACACCAAAAAGGTAAAAGACATTTGGGACCGACTGAAAAAACGCGCTAAAGGAAATGAGGACCTAGAAGACATCTTGGAGGAAATTGAGTCTGGTGGGGTAGACGTTGAAATCAAAATTATCAACGGCAACCCAAAAGGCGGCATCATTACAATTGGCGGATTTGACAGTGGTCAGATCGATATTTCAGACATTGACAATTTGCCAACCGGCGAAGGACCGGGCATGTCTCAGGAAGAAGCAGTATTCCATGAGGTCTATGAACAGTGGTACAAAGCCAAACACAAACTCGGAAACACGAGCGATGACTATAAAAAAGCTCACGAGGCGGCTTTAGCGGTTGAGGCCAAATTAGATGGATACGTGCGATCTCGCTTTTCGATTCCTAAAAAGGTTGATGGAAAACTTGTAAAGTCATTCCGAATCTACAAGAAAGGTGAAGAATACTGGGTAGAAGTATGGGATTACGATGAAAACCGTAACATCTCGAAGTCCGGCGTTAAACAGGTTTCCACGGCAAAAGGCATGGACTTTTGGAGCAAAACAAACCCCGATGATTAAAGGCAATATCATGAAATCGATAACAATTTCGGTTCTACTCGCGTTTTGCGGTATGCAAACTAGTACTGCGCAAAACCAAAACAAGGATACATTCGAGAATCTCAATGAAATCGTACTCGTTGCTGAAACATTGGGTACGGAGGGATACTGGGACTACGATGACGCAAAACTCGATCAGAAATGGTTGAAACGAATCACTGAAATCAAGGATCGGGAGAAAGTCAATAAGAGATTAATCGCCAAGATATCCGATCCAAAATCAACCATTGGTGCAATACGAGTGCTCAACACCCTCAATCCTGGTAAAGCAGTCAACTTCCACGTCTTTGCAACTGATGGCAGTTTGATTCATGCTTCGATTCCACTCAAAAACAGGCGTGGTGATACCGTCATGATTACAGTTTCGCCGAGCAATTTTCGGACTACAGCAAAAGCGATGTGGCGAAATCAGTTATTTCCTCCAAAACGTATTGACGACGAACTTAATCGTTTGTTTCCTAAAAAGGAAGATGGAAATTAGATGATCCAATTTGCGATTAATTGAATTCCACAGCACATAACAAAGCGTTGAACCGGAGCCGATTAGCCGTGGTGTGGTGCCTTTGATACACTTATGGTTCGGGCTGAACTGGTCGGCCCGGTTAACTTGGACGTTAGCCGGAAAAGAAAGGATACAAACATGACCACAGCACCGAATGTAGATGTGATTTCATCCAATGAGGTCGTTATCTCCTCTCCACTTGCTGGCGCTTTTGACCTTGTCTCGCAAGCCATGGGGCGATTGGGTAAAGTGAAGAAGGAAGATAGACAACAGCAGTTCGTTGAGGGGCGGATTAAGTACGGTCTTCAAACCGTCAAGGTTCGCGCATCTCTTGTCGAACGAGAGGCAGGAAAGACAAATGTGTTGATTCAGGCTTCG
>JAQWLH010000211.1 GCA_029247405.1 Mariniblastus sp. | reverse complement strand
TAGAGAGTGCTTCGACAATCCAAGTACCTACCTGCTGCATCTGATCGACTCCCATCCCACGAGTCGTTAATGCTGGGGTACCGATCCGTACGCCGCTGGGATCCATTGGTTTTCGCTCATCGTATGGAATCATGTTTTTGTTGACCGTGATTCCACAGGTGCCCAGCGTGTCTTCGGCGATTGTGCCGCCAATGCCTTTGGCGGTGACGTCAACTAGGACAAGGTGGTTGTCCGTTCCTCCGCTAACCAGGCTAAGTCCACCCGATTGCAATGTTTCGGCAAGTGCTTTTGCATTGGCTTTGACTTCTTGGGCATAAGTTTTGAATTTGGCGTCGTTCGCTTCTGCAAAACAAACGGCTTTGCCGGCAATGACATGCATTAGGGGCCCACCTTGCATGCCGGGAAAAACACTCGAGTTAATTTTCTTGGCGTATTTCTTTTTGCACAAAACCAAGCCACCGCGAGGTCCGCGGAGCGTCTTGTGCGTCGTCGTCGTGACGAAGTCGGCAACGGGAACCGGATCGTCGTGTTCTCCCGCGGCAACGAGTCCCGCGTAATGGGCCATGTCAACAAACAGCATTGCTCCTACTTCATCAGCAATTTCCTTAAATCTCCCGTGAGGGATCTCTCGGGGATAGGCGCTGGCTCCAGCCACGATCATTTTTGGCTTGTGTTCCCTGGCAAGCTTTGCAATTTCATCAAAGTCAATTAGGTGCGTTTCTTTGTTGACATGATAGTTAACAAAATTATAGAGCTTGCCGGATAGATTTAATCGCATCCCATGAGTCAAGTGACCACCATGAGCAAGGTCCAAACCCAAAACTGTATCACCCACCTCCAAAGCCGTTAGGTAGACGGCTTGATTGGCTTGCGAGCCAGAATGTGGTTGTACATTAGCGAATTCAGCACCAAAGAGTTCTTTGGCCCGATCACGAGCAATGTTCTCCATCACGTCAACGTGTTCGCATCCGCCATAGTACCGTCGGCCAGGATAGCCCTCGGCATACTTGTTGGTCAAAATGCTTCCAACGGCATCCATGACGGCGGGACTGGTGTAGTTCTCGCTGGCGATCATTTCCAAACCATCTTGCTGGCGAATCGCTTCGTCGTGAATGGTTTGCCAGATTTCAGGGTCTTGTGATTGAAGAAAGTTCATGTGCAAGGTCGTTCAATAAGTTGGGTGGTATCGTTGGGGGCGTGTCAGCGAGTCACTAAGCTGTTTTCAACTTCTTTATTCTAGTTTTTCAACGGTGACTTCCAAGGCGCCTTGGTTGTTATCCAAATGGGCAGGCGACTCGTTAATGCGAAAGCACAGGATGCCGTCGTTGTCGAATTCGATTTCCGCTGAAATTCCAACAGAAAGAGGCGTTAACAATCCCCTAATTTGCTCCTTTGGCGTGCCAGCAGTTGGGCAAAAGACGCCCGCCTGCAGCATACCCAAGGGTTGCCCCCGGTAATATTGAATTGTAATTCCATTACTCTGACAGGGCCAAGGAATCGCTGATTTCGTTCGCGAGTCGCCGGTGGCGTTGGTTTTGACGTTCGTTGTCTCACCCACTTTGAATTCTCCCGATCCAGAAATTCGTAGCCGATCACCTTGTTTGACTTTGATCGAAGTTGTTTGCCAACTCTGTTGTGTGTCAATTAAAAACGAGGAGTCATCCCCTAAGACCTGCTGGGCTTGAGTGAGCTTTCCCCGTTCGATCTCATAGCCATATTCGGCCTCGGCCAAGTAAAGTTGCCAATCACGCTCGAGGTCATTCCAGTCCTTTTTGATTAGATCGAGAAAACGCGTATTGAAGGTATTTGAATTGACCATGGCCAACTGTTTCATCTCCCAAAACGCTGCTTTTGTTTTTGCGTGATGGCTCAGGAAATCGCATGCTGCCCAACTCCAGGCGTAGTAACGAACTTCTAAAAATGCTCGAGGCGGAATCGACATGACTTCGGCAAGCGTCATGGTGTTGCCAGTTTTCCAGTCCTCCTTGATTTGTTTGACCCGGCCCCAATAGTCGGCTTCAGAACTTTCCCGCAATCGGTAATTTAATTGAAGCTGGCCTTCCTTCCAGCGGTGAACGCCGACCAGCTCTGCAACGCCTTCGCTGTACCAAGGGGCGCCGTGTCCATCGAGAAACCACTTCATAAATCCATGAGTTGCCTCGTGAAGCAGAAGATGTTGTGTGTAGTAATTACCTGGCTGTTGATAGAGCCAAATGTTATGACCTCGTTGATATCCTGCGAGGAACTTGGGCAAATCGGCAGGAATCGCACCGATCTGCTTAAACGGCTGCGTTTTATTTTTGTCGGCAATCAAGAAAGCTCGAAGCTTCCACGGTTTAGCCTTCTTTGGCTCGATATTAAAAATGCGACAGAGTTGATCGACGGATTGGTCAAAGACCTCGACAAGTTCTTCAACTCTTTCCTTACGCACGTCAGTATACAAATCGAGATGCCGCCCCGTAATCTTTCGAATCCCAACCGCTTGGATCGCAGCCTGATTGAGCTCGAATGGAGCAGAAATATTACCATTGATCTTTCGCATCTCGGAAACCCAATTGTCTTGTCCGGCCAAATCAGAACATGACATGAGAAAGGTCAGGGTGAGGATTGAACCCAAGAATCGTGATTTGATCTTTGTTTGATAAATTTGTGCCATCAAGCATTGCCAGTGATTAGTGGGAAGGATCGACATCAAAATTGAGACTGAAGGACGCAACAAGCCAGACATTCATTAAATGGTTACAATCGTTAGTTGATTGGATCTTTTAAAAAATCTGATGTCAGGCTGAAAATTGAAACTAATGCGGAAACCGATTATCTATTGTTGCTTCGTTCTTGTCACGTTGGTGGCCATTTCTGGATGCATGAAACGTTCAGACAACGAAGTGGTCGTTTATTCCGCACTTGACCGCGAGTTTGCAGAGCCAATCCTTGACGACCTCGAGTTAGAGCTTGGCCTCAAGGTCAAGGCCCTGTTCGACCAGGAATCGAATAAGACAGTTGGTATGGTGAGCCGGATTATTCAGAATCAGGACCGGCCCAATTGTGATGTTTTCTGGAACAATGAAATCATGCATACCATGCGGCTGCAGAATTTGGGTCTGCTGGAAGTTTACCAGAGCCCCCAAGCCGAGTACTTCCCTCAGCATTTTGTGTCGTCAAAAAAACAGTGGCACGGGTTTGCCGCTCGCGCTCGTGTTTTAATCGTTAATACAGATTTGTTACCTGATCCTCAACAAAGACCCAATTCGATTTACGATCTGGCTAATCCAAAATGGAAAGGGCGTTGCGCGATGGCTCGGCCCCTGTTTGGGACCACCGCGACACATGCGGCAGTTTTGTTTGCCGAGCTCGGTGAGGAAAAAGCGACAAAATTCATGCAGCAAATCGCCGCCAATGCCAAAATTGAAGGTGGCAACAAACAAGTCGCCCTCAAAGTTGCCAGCGGACAGTATGCTTTCGGGATTACCGATACTGACGATGCTGTGATTGAATTGGAACAAGCCAAGCCGATTGCCATTGTGTTCCCGGATCAAGCCGCAAGCCAGCTTGGAACCATGTTGATTCCCAACACACTGGCGATCATCAAAAACGGCCCCAATCCCACGCGAGCCAAACTCCTCGTTAACCGATTGTTAGAGCCAGATATCGAAACCCGACTGGCCCAAGGAAAAAGCGCTCAAATACCGATCAATCGAAAAGTGACTTTTGGTTCTCGCGTTAAACCCAACACGGGCGAACTTAGAATTATGAAAGCCGATTTTGCCGCGGCAGCCGAGAAATGGGAGTTGGCGAGTAAAATTTTGATGGAAATATTTCCGCCCGGAGGATAAGCCTTCGTCAAGTCGCAGCGCTTGTGGCTTTGTCTTGCTGTGCCGCCTGGTCGATCGGTACTTTGCTATTTGGGCATTAATTGAGTTCGTAGCAGGAAATCCACCATTCCACGTTTGGGGCTGACAATCGAAATTAGCAGTCCGAAGACTGCCATTAAGGTACAAATCACCATCACGATCAGTAGCGCGAACAAGACGTTTGGTTCATGCATCAAGTCATCCGCTAATGAGGCGTCAACGTCGACTTGGGGCACGATTTTTTCGCCGCCGGAAGCCCCCGCTTGAAAAAGTTCAATATTGGCAGCGCCATCTAGTTTTGTCGGTTCATTGTTTTGGAAGTAAAACTCAGAGAGCAAAAGCGAAGTGTATAAGAATCCCACTGAACAAATGATGGGGAACCAGGAAATTGCGTTTCGAATTCCACAAATTAGTTTGCTCGATGGCTTTCCAAGTAAATCGCAGACCTGAACTCCCATGAAATGAAAAACGGGTCCGCCTCGAAATCGATATCCAAAAAATATGGGAATCACGAGGCTTAAGCCGACACCGATGATCAGTTTCCAATTGGTCGAAACGGGCGCAATGTAAAAGCAAAACAGGAAAATCAATCCAGTCAAAATAACAAAAATAACCAGCTCAACACCTAAACTGGCCGCCAAAATTCCAATCCGGTTATCCCAAGTCATGCTCGGAAGTTTTGCCGACAGAGAATTGAGTCGGTTGCTCGCCCATGCCAAGGTCGATGTGTTCGCAGGTCGCTTGTCCAATTCAGACAAAAACTCTTGAGCGGACTCGGGAAGGATCGTTGTTCGTTGGATCAAGATGCCAAGACGTTTTACCAAGGTGACCGCTTGTTCGACCGGTTCGACGGAAGTGTTCGGCATTGGACTGATGCCATGGTCAAAGTGGTCATCGACGGCATGGACTAATTGCTTGTCCAACAATCGGGCGTGTCCTTTTTTGTCCATCCAAATTTGGGGCAACGCCAATGCCGCCGGTAACGTGCCATCCTCGAGAGCTTCGCGAACTTCGTCGACAATTTCCAGCATGAGTTGCCGGTATTGCGTCCAGTCTGCCATATTCTTGAGACCCGCGAGCACCTGAATTGGAACGCCATCCACTGCCTCAAAGGCATCCCAACGTTTTCCGTCCTTGAGGAAACCTCCCTCGAGCCATCGTTGCCGCGTAATTCTGGAGAGATTGATCCGCTCCAGTTTCGGCTCAGATCCAGATTCTCGCTGAAGCACCCAGACATCGCGTTTTAGTGGCTCATCGTGACCCAGAAAGACTTGGCCCAGGGCCGATTCTCCCATCAATTGTCGTGATTCGTAGGGCCCAAATTGCATCAAACGAAAGTCACTTTTTACGGGTTGAACCACGGGCACTTTGATTCGCATTTGGCCGACAAACGGTTGAATCACTTTGGTTCCACTCATCAATCCATGTGCGCCTCGGAGGCCGTTGGCAGCGCGCATTGTGGAAAGGCAGGCAAGCACGATCAGCGAATAGATTGACGTATTAACAAGTAGCGAGCCCATATTGGCCGCAGGAGTCAAGGCCGGCCCAAAGTTGGTTGTCGCCCAAAGGAAATATACAAAACAGATGCCAAAACAGCCCGGTAGAGCGGTCGCTCGAACCAGAGATTTAAGGAAACCGGGTGACTGACCCTCATGATCGATGACTCGAAAACCCATTAAACGCTTGCCGATGGTACGACCAAAAACCCCCTCGAAAATCGCAAAGTAGAGGATGCTCCCTACTAATAAGGTCAAGTTGGCGTAAACCGAGAAGCGCGGCATTGATTCCATCATCTGCTTCAGATAATCCATCAGCGCGACTTGCTGAATCATTTGAGCATAAACCGATGAAATGATTGCGTAGCTCAGCACAATCGCCGTGTGAACGATGTAGATGAGCGACATATCGACCATAAAAGCCGCCAACCGACGACCAATGGCCACGATTGAATTTTGCTTGGATGCATAAGGCACCAACGCCAACCGAAGTTCTTCGAGTGTTTGGTATCGTTTCGCGGGCTCTTTGGCAAGACATTTATTGACGACTGCATCGAGACCTTTTGGAATATTCTCTTGAAAGTCTCTCACCGAAGGAGCTGGGTCGGTAATGATCTGTGCGGTCACCGACATGGCGTCACCCTTAAAAGGAGTACGTCCGGTGAGTGTGTAAAACAACGTCGCGCCGACGGAATAAATATCTGCCCGCTCGTCAAGTGCTCCGCCCCGAATTTGCTCCGGGGCTGCATAGGACGGCGTCCCCATGAACGTGCCGGTTTGGGTTAAGCTCACATCGTTGTTCAGATATGATTTTGTGAGCCCAAAGTCTCCGACTTTGACGGTTTCGTCAGTATCGAGAAAACAGTTGGATGGTTTGACATCACGATGAATCATGCCAAGTTGATGGGCTGCGGCGAGTCCCTCCACGACGTCAATGGTGTTGTCGGTGGCTCTGGCGACACTGAGCGGCCCTTCTTCTTTGACCTGGTCTTCCAGCGTTCGGCCGGGCATCAATTCCATTGCGATATAAGGTTGGCCGTCGGTTTCCCCCGCTCCATAGACAAACGTAACTTTGGGGTGAGAAATCTGGGCGGCTGTTTGAGCTTCACGAACAAACCGCATCACGTAGGTGTCATCATTGGCCATCGTTTTTGAGAGCCGCTTAAGAGCGACACGACGACCGGTTTTTGTTTCGATTGCCTCCCAGACCGTCCCCATTCCACCGGCACCGAGCCAGCGAATAAGTTGATACGGCCCAACAATGTCACCTTCGCCGCAAGGAACATCCGGTTTGATGACGGGCCCTGTGGGCGCGATGGTTACGTCGCCCAAGTCCGTCGCATCGGTTTGCGGTACCATCGTTACATCGGCATCGACGTGAGCAGAGGGGGCGCTCGCTTGAGATGGTGTCGATCCCAAGCCTTCGCCACAATTCTGGCAGAAACGAGGAGGTGCTCCCGAGTACTTAATCACTTGTTCGCAACTTGGACAAGAGATTTCAGATTCCACAGCGGGCCGCCTCTTCAGACAATCAACAAGCCATTTTCGTCGCTGGTGCCCATTGTAATTATGATGAGGAAGCAAGTCGACTCCAAACCTCAAACGGACCTGCCGGATGCAATCTAAGGTTTGATCCTCTAAACCTACTCCGATCCCATTTCACAATCTGTTGGATAGAAGAAGGAATATGCTGCGAGAGCAATCACTTTTGCGAGTTTAATGGGCTTGGCGTCCATTTGCCGATTGTTGGATGGACTCGATTTAATTTAATGGCCGCCGTGGTTCGGTGACTTGCTGGTGTTTTTAGGGACTCCACGGGTATTTCAACGGTGATGGCACTGGCCAAAAGTTCTACTGAGATCGGGCAATTCGACCCACTTTTAAAGCGTTTCCAGATAGAAAGAGAAAACCATTTTTGGCCAACCCTGACTAATTGAGGTAACGCATCGGAACGCTTAATGATTTGAAAATACGATAACCCAGGCGGAAGTGATTCATCGAATTATCAAAAGGATGCAATGTCATTTCGAAATGCACCAAGGGTTTTGTCGGTTCAGCGAATCCGATAGTGAGTTGGGCTGACAAATCAGGCCATGGGATGGAGTGATTCGAGCGGTAGTGCATTGTCAGCCTAACCCACAATCTTGAACCGACTTTGCGTATTGGTCTATCTGGTTGAGCCATGAAATTGCAGAGTTGGTGTTTTGTTGATTCGTATCGCCTTCTAGTTCGCGTTATAATCAAACGCTCCGCTGGCTGATCTAAGTTATTGGTTTGAATTCCTTGCCCCAATTTGAGCGCATCTCATGAAGCTTCGATTTACTGTTATTGCCGGTCCTGATGCAGGACGTTCATTCTTATTGGACGCCGGCAAAGCACTCGTTTTTGGTCGTGGTGAGAAGAGTGGTGCGCGACTCAAAGATCCCTCGGTTTCGAGAGTTCACTTTGAAATTGGCCATGATGGCGAAGGCGTCTTGGTTGCCGACCAGGGAAGTTCCAGTGGCACTTACGTGAACGGAGCGAAAATTGAAAAATCTCAAATCCCGCTGGGCGGAGTGATTCAGGCGGGAGATACGCGAATCCGAGTAGAAGCGGCCGAACAAACAGAGATGACCATGACCCCGGAGGTAGAGTCTAAAACGGCTGAATCCAAACCGCTTCCTGAGTTGGTTGGAACCGAATTGGGCCCCTACAAATTAATAGAGATTATCGGCAAAGGAAATTCGGGTTTGGTTTTCAAAGGCCATGACGCCGAAAAAGACCGGATTGCTGCGGTCAAAGTTCTCACGCCCCAATACACTGCCAACGACGAACAGCGACAGCGTTTTGTTCGCGCAATGAAAACGATGTTGCCAATCAAGGACGATCGGATCGTCAGATTATATAATGCTGGAAAAAATGGGCCCTATTGCTGGGCCGCGATGGAATTCATTGAGGGTGAAAATCTTGCCGAATTGATTGAGCGAATTGGCATCGAGGGAATGTTGGATTGGAAAAAAGTCTGGAGAGTTGCGGTCGACGTTGGAAGGGCGTTACACACGGGCTACGAAAGCAAGATTGTCCACCGGAACGTCACGCCCAAGAACATTCTGCGACGCGCATCGGACGAAGCTTGCCTGTTAGGTGATTTCATGTTGGCGAAAGCCCTCGAGGGAACGTTGGCCCAACAAGTCACACAGCCAGGTCAGATCCTCGGAGAGGTTCCATATCTTGCTCCTGAGCGAACACGGGCTGACACTGAAATTGACACCCGTGCCGATTTATACGGATTAGGTGCAACTTGTTATGCCCTGTTAACGGGCAAACCACCGATCACCGAAGGGTCTTTGACGGAGATGGTTCGTAACGTGCGTGAAGAATCCCCCGAACCGCCGAAAAAGTACCAACTTTCAGTAAACGAGATGTTCCAAGATGTGGTGATGACGTTGATCGCCAAGGATCCAGAAGAGCGTTTTGAGACGCCGGCAAAACTAATCAAGGAACTCCTGAGGATCGGCAAGTTCAACAGTCTCGACGCTGGCTTTTAAGTTGTCAGAAGTTGTCAGTCCAGCGAATCTTATGAATCTTTGAAACTGTTTGGGCACGATATTGATGGTGTTGAAGCGGGATTTGAATGGTGATTCAGCCTCAAGACGTCAAATGATAACTGGATTTACGGGCGACACGGTACTTATGTGTCGTTAGCCCTTGAGGCTAACGACGTCGCCTGTAGAAACGTGATCGGTAATTACCGTTCCCATCAAAGTGAAAGCTCCAACTTCGTAGATACCAATTGGAACGGTCTGTCCAACCAATCGTTTTGTACCATCGAATACCACAATGCGATCGCAGTGAGTTCGGCCAGTAAGTTGAACCGGCGTGCCATCGGTAACCGGATCGCCACCTGAAAGGTCATTGACCGCTGCGTCGGAACGTTTGCTGGGTCCTTCCACTAAAACATCGACGGTCTCACCGAGGAATTTTTGATTGTCTTCTTCACTGATT
The DNA here is from genome assembly GCA_029247405.1 of Mariniblastus sp. GTDB lineage: Bacteria > Planctomycetota > Planctomycetia > Pirellulales > Pirellulaceae > Mariniblastus. The sequence goes on along the minus strand of JAQWLH010000211.1, from coordinate 19,053 downwards.
CGATTCTGGACGTCAAGCAGTTCATTGTTTCGACGTTTCTTGACGTCGTGTGGAATGTCGTCGGGAAGGTGGTCGGAAGCCTTCGTACCCGGTCGTTCGCTGTATTTGAAGATAAAGCTGTTTTTGAATCGACACTCTTCGACAAGCTTGACGGTTTCTTGGAATTCTTCTTCCGTCTCGCCACAAAAGCCGACAATAAAATCGCTGGAAATGGCTGCAGCATCACCCAGTGTTTCATTGATCCGGCTCATCATGTCACGATAGTCGCCAACGGTATAACCGCGTTTCATTCGTTTAAGAACTGCATCGGATCCGCTTTGCAGGGGCACGTGCAGGTAAGGTGAAACTTTTTTCAAGTCGCGAACTGCAGTCAGTAATTCATAATTCATATCTTTGGGATAGTTGGTAACAAATTTGATTCGATCGATCCCTTCGATATCGTGAATCCGGTAGAGCAGATCGGCCAAGCGAGTAGTGTTTCCATCACGCGTGACATGTTTGTAACTATTAACCGTTTGGCCCAGTAAAGTAATCTCTTTGCAGCCTTGGTCGGCAAGGATTTTGGCTTCGTCAAAAATTTGCCCGGGGTCCCTGCCCTGCTCAGGTCCACGCGTCATGGGCACGATGCAGTAGGTGCAAAATTTATCACAGCCAATTTGAATACGTAGATAAGCCTGAAAGGGAGTCGGTCGCATGGAGGGGTCACGAAGCGGATCAAACGTTTCGTGGCTACGTTTGATCTCAGCGACTTTGCCATCAGTTCGTCCGAGTCCAACCGCTGTGTGCTGTCCGCCTTCGGATCGGGCTTTTTCAATCAGCGATGGAATTTCCTTGAGCTGTCCGGGACCAACGACGATATCAACATACGGGGCTCGCTTGAAAATGAGCTGTTGGTCTTTTTGAGCCATGCAGCCCATGACGCCAATGATTTTTTCCGGGTGGTTTTTCTTCTCGGCGCGAAGACGGCCCAATGCGCTGTAGGTTTTATTCTCGGCTTGCTCTCGAACTGAGCAGGTGTTGAACAAGATGGTGTCCGCGTCAGTCACGTTGTCAGCCAGTTCGTAACCATTTTGGCGAAGACTGGCAACGACCATTTCACTATCGAGCACGTTCATCTGACAGCCGACAGTCTCAATGTATAGTTTGTGGGTTTTGGGTTGGGTGGCCATGGGATGTTGAGTAGCAGTTGCCGGTAATGATTGGAAAAATTGCGTCGAGTCGACCAAGCAGTTTATCACGCATGAACCGGAATCGGCGAGGCGAAATCAGCAGCGATTCTGAGATAATCCGAGTTGATGCGGCAAAAATTTCCACACGCGGTCCCGATTCCGTCAGAATTTGGAGTTCTTTGTTCTTCAGCGGTGGCTTCAAAAATCCTTGTTGAATGCCAGATGAATGCCCAGACGTTGAAGGTTCAATCGCCGCCGAATCTACCGACTGCACGTCAACGCTGAATTTCTCAAAGCAAACGGACTCGGGGTTTTAAGTCGGTCAAGCTGTCATCCAGTCACCGATTTCAGGTGGCTTGCCGCGGAGAAAGTCAGCAATTGGCATCGAACGTTTTCCGGCGGGCTGAATTTGTTCGATTGCAAGTTTGCCCTGGCCTGTCTGAATCACCAGTTGATCGCGATTGACCACGACTTGGCCCGGCTTAAATTCAGCAGCGGGTGCCAGTTGAAGATCCGAGTCGCTTTGGCTACGCAATTCGGCTATTTCATCCTCGTCGATCAATCTCGCTCGATGCACGATTAGTCGCATCGGTTGTTTTAATTTGTTGGATTTCCAATTCGTGTACGAACCAGGCCATGGTTGAAATGCACGGATTTGATTCACGATTTGGTGGGTCGAGCGATTCCAATCGATATTTCCATCAGACTTCTTGAGGCGAGGTGCCTTGGTTGCAAGTTTACGATCTTGTTTTTCACCGATTACGGAGATCCCGTCCCACTCGGCGAGCATGTTGATTGAATCGAGAACAGGTTTGACGCCAAGCTGTGCCAGTCTTGGTTCGATGGTCTCGGTGGTTTCTTGTTGGTGGATTTCTGTTTCCACTTTGACTAGACAAGGACCGCCATCGAGTTTGGGAGTCATATGAATGATTGTGATGCCAGTCGTGGGCTCACCATGGTAGATCGCCCAATTGATCGGGGCCGCGCCGCGATATTTAGGTAGCAGAGAACCGTGCAAATTGATCCCACCAAGCTTCGCAGCAGCCAGACATTCACTTGAGAGAATCTGGCCGTAATCACAAACCACAAACAGGTCGGCTTTCATCATTGCCAGTTGAGTCACAACGTCATCTTCATTGACGTTGGACGGATCCAGGATTGTCAGTCCTGCTTGTTGACCCGTGTCGCGGGTCGGATTCTCGCTGGTTTTTCTTCGCCTGCCTGAATCGATGATCGGTCGTGTGACTAAGGCAAGAACCTCGTGATCAGATTCGAGCAGTGATTCAAAAGTAGGGACAGCGAAGGGGCCAGTACCAAACATGATCAATCGCATGGAGAGCTTTCAAAGTTCATTAATGAGTGGACGTGGCGAAACAAATTCACTTTGCCAAATGTTATGGATAACAAGTAAGTTAGCGTTGGTTGAGGTAGACGTTTTCACATCAAGCTAAAAACGGAAGCTGTTTCTTGCGGTGGGTGCGAAAGCATTACCTCACGCCAAGATCAAAATATTTAACTGCAATATTTAACTGCAATATTTGGCTTCAATCTCCGCCAGCCGTTTCATGATGGATTCGTCATCCGGGATTTCTCCGGTTGCACGCTTGTTGTCAAAGTCGATTTCAAAATCTTCCAGCTCACCTTCGATTTGCTTCTTGGCAGAATCGCTTATGCGATCAATAAAAAGAACGCCCTCGAGGTGGTCGGTTTCGTGTTGAATTGCTTTACTCAAAAGACCGTTGACGGTCATGTTGGTTTCGTTGCCTGAGAGGTCGTAGGCGGAGACATGAATTTGTTCGGGCCTGGCAACCATCGCGTTGACACCGACGATGCTTAAACATCCTTCTTCGGCATCGTGACTTCCTTTGGGTTTGGTGATGACCGGATTGATGAAGACCAGTTCTTCACCTTCATCACGATCACCCATGGTGTTGATGACGAAAAGTTGGATCGGCAAATCAACTTGATTGGCTGCTAAGCCAATACCCTTGGCAGCATACATCAGCTCGAACATCTCACTGACGATTTGACGCAATTCGCGATCAACGCGAGTAATTGGTTTTGATTTGTGACGCAAGGTAGGATGTGGATATTGAACTATTTCCAAGTCAGTCAAGCTCCCGCTGCAATTTTTTGAACCGCCCATAAAATTGACTTATCAGTTAAGGATATGGCGATTAGATTTTTTGGTTACCAACACGAGCTAACAGCATACTTGTATTTTGTCAGTAAGTGTATTGACAAAATCTCACAGTTCGGAACAAGTGCTTTTTTGCGGAAAAAATGAGCGACAAAAAAACGACTCGATCGAATTGGAAAAAGTGCAAGCGTTTTGTGAAAACATTTGCAAGCGATTGAAAAAAGTTTTTTTGGTGTCCAAAAATTTTCTTCTTGAAAAAAATTTGGACGCGTTGCTTGACAATATGGAATGGGACACCAAAATGATCAACCAAGACAGAGATGATTTTGACACTTAATCAAACCTGCAGAAAAAGTTGACTGTCAAACTGTCGTCGCTTCCAAACACGAGTTAACCAAGACATCGTTTCCTGTTCAAAACCTGTTGATCTATGGTTTCGTCTGTTGTGTGTTTGAGCGCGATTGTGATCTCTGTCAGCGGACGGCAATGAAGCCTCGACTGGGCTTCACAAATTAAAGGGTGATCCACAAAGCACACGATGTGCTTTTCAGATTTGGGTGGCGGCGACCGAGGGATGCGACAGTCGGCGACGAAAGTCGGGAAGACGGATTCCCACCCATTATTTTGCCTGTTGATGGGGGGCGTTTATGGAAATCGGCGAACTGGCTTTGCTTGGCTCGCATGTCTCCATTTTTCGGGCGGCAAGGCAGCCGACCGGCAGGCGATGCTTTATTTTTTCTGGCTGAGTTGGCGTTATTTGACACACCAGAACGATTCGACGAGACGGCTTGGAAGCCGATCGTCGTTTTTTTATGCCTTGGAGGGGTGGCAATCAATTGCCCAGTTCCACTTGTGATCGACATTTGGGACTTACATCGGGGACTAACGGGTGCCGCCTGAATTGGTGCTTTGAACCGGTGTGAAGAAGTTGGCGTATTTCGATGGTCGTATTTTCTTTTAACGAATTAGCCCGAACATGCATGACGGTTTGATTGCTTTTGGATCAAATGAGGGTAATTCAAGTCAGACGCTTGATCAGGCGGTTGATCGCTTGAATCAAGTCGAAGGCATTGTTGTTTCAGCACGAAGCCGGGCTTACCAAACAGTTCCGATCGGCGGGCCTAAGGGCCAAGATGCTTATCTCAATGCAGCGATCCGGGTTGAAACGACTCTTTCGCCCCAAAATCTTCATCAAGCACTGATTCAAATTGAATCAAGTCTCGGTCGAGAGCGTCGTACGCGTTGGGGAGCGCGAAAAATAGATTTGGATTTGTTGCTGTTTGATATTCTTCAATTGGACTCGGACAAACTCACCATTCCCCATCCCCGGATGTCATTTCGTCGATTTGTTTTAGATCCTGCCTGTGAGATTGCGGGTGAAATGATTCACCCAACATCAGGATTGAGCCTGAATGAGCTCGCAGATTGTATGAACCGTGAGAACATGGTCCTTGTGGTCGATGCTGATGAATCCGCCGAATTCGCGTCGATGGTACGTGATGCAATACCCTCTACCTGGAATTTCCAAACAACGGTTGATCTTGAATCGTATCAAAAACCGCATGAAACGATAAAGTTGGCCTGCTTGGTGGATCGCCGTATTGAGCAACGAAGCCTCGATTGCGGCGAAGAATCTATCCCAGACGCAGTTGGGTCAACGACCGTTCGATTCGCGGGTCCAACACTGCAGCTCACACTCGATTTGGATAAATCGCGTCTCGAGATATTAGCAGCCATCGAAGCGATGTCGCATTAGTTTGGGAGATGGCTTGAACCGCAAATCGATTTGTGGCTGATTGAGGCGCAAAAACGTGAGCGCAAGAGAGTGGCAAAGACCGCTATCTGGACTTTGAGCCTGAAGTCTTCAAAATCGAGGGAGCCTATTCGAATTGGGCGGTTTATCGCCTAGCATATTGGAAGTTTTGTCGTTATCGAAAACCCACGGCTTCCGCATATGAAAATACTTCTCGCCAGCAGCGAAGTGGTTCCTTTCGCCAAAACCGGCGGTTTGGCTGATGTGGCTGGAGCACTGCCTCGTGCGCTTGAAAAGTTGGGCCACGAAGTCACGGTTTTTATGCCGGCCTACGAATCGATATCAAAAAGTGAGTTTAATGTTGAGCCAACCGGGATTGAGTTGAGAATTCCGATTGGCCATGAAATTCAATCGGGCCAACTGCTGCGGAGTCAATTGCCCGATAGCAACATTTCGGTTTACTTAATCGAGCACGCCCACTATTTCGGTAGAAGCGGCTTGTATGGCGAGAACGGAAACGACTATCTGGATAATTGTGAGCGATTCACATTCTTTTCCAGAGGGGTATTGGAGTCACTTCGATCGCTTGGCTCTTCACCCGATTTGATTCACGTCAACGACTGGCAGACGGGATTAATTCCGGCTTTGATCAAGTGTGAATTGTCAGAGCATCCGTTATTCCGTGAAATGGCGTCGGTGATCACAGTTCACAATCTCGCTTATCAGGGATTGTTTGATTACGAAAAAATGGCCGTCACCGGGTTGGATCCAAAATATTTCAACTGGCAGCAGATGGAGTTTTATCAAAAGCTAAATCTCCTCAAGACGGGACTCGTCTTTTCGGATGCGATCAGTACGGTCAGTCCAACCTATGCGAAAGAAATCCAGGGTGCCGAACAAGGTTGTGGATTAGAGGGTGTTTTAAAAAATCGAGCCCATCGGTTGACGGGGATTCTCAACGGAATTGACGGGGATGAGTGGAATCCGAACACCGATCAATTCTTGCCTGTTAATTTTAATTCTCAATTTGATTTGCGATCGGGCAACGCGGGAAAGGCGAAGTGCAAACATGAATTGCAAATCGAGTCCAAGCTTGAGCCAAACCCAAATGTTCCGTTAATTGGTATCGTGGGAAGACTTGCCTCTCAAAAAGGATGGTCTTTGATTTTACCGGTATTGCGTCAATGGCTGGAATCGGTTGAAGCTCAATGGGTAATTTTGGGAACCGGCGATCCAGATTACCACCACGTGTTATCCACCTTGCATCGTTCTTATCCTACCAAGCTTGCGTTGACGCTCGGGTTTTCAAATGAGTATGCTCATCGAATCGAAGCAGGCTCCGACATGTTTGTGATGCCAAGCCAGTATGAGCCATGCGGTTTGAATCAAATGTATTCGATGGCTTACGGGACCATTCCAATTGTTCGTCATACCGGTGGATTGGCAGATACTGTAATCAATGTTTCGCCAGAAACCCTCGAGAATAAAACGGCGACGGGGTTCAGTTTTGAGGACTTTTCAGTGGGGGCGCTCGACAATGCCATTACCAGAGCGGTTCGAATGTACTACGAAAATCGCCCCACGTGGAATCAATTGATACAAACCGGAATGAATCGAGATTGGTCTTGGAACGCGAGTGCCAAGCGCTACGAGGAGCTCTATCGAAAAGCAATTTTGCATCATTCACTTGGCTAGAAGACGCTGAATTTCAGCCGCGACGATTGATCACGTTTGCTGAATCTGTTGAACCACCCTTTCACTTTGTTCTATCTTTGCGGCGCTAATTAATGTCCGACTTACGCCATGATCCAATCAATGACCAATGGATCGCGATTGCGAGAAATCGAATTAATCGGCCGATGGAATTTGTTCCTGTGGAACAGATTCGCCGCCAAATCATTTGCCCCTTTTGTAAGGGAAATGAGGAAGAAACGCCGGCGGCCATCGCGACGTATGGTGTTCGCGGTTTGTTGAATGATAAAGCCGAGTTAGCTGACTGGATCGTGAGAGTCATTCCCAATAAATACCCTTCGTATTCCAGTTCTGAATCGGAACCCGAAGTTCGTCATCCGCTCGAAACAGGAATCCACTGCTCGAATCAAATGAATGGTGTCCAAGAGCTTGTCATTCCTTCCCCCCGGCATGTCTCATCTTTGAGCGAGCTGACCGCGGTGGAAATCAGCAAGACTGTACAGGCTTGTCAGGACCGAGTTGCGGCCCTTCGTTTGATGGCTGGCATCGAACACGCGATGTTGTTTATGAATTGTCGCCATGCGGCGGGAGCGTCGTTAGGACACATTCATTTGCAATTGATTGGTTCGCCGATTGCGAGCCGTCACTTGCAGGAGCGCGTCGATCGAGACGCGGCAAATAGAAAAGAACACGGTTGTTCGTTAATTGAATCCTTGATGAACTGGGAAATTAAACAAGGCGAAAGGGTGATTGCTTTAACGGAGAATTTTTGTGTCGTCTGTCCGTTTGCCAGCCGCTTTGCCTTTCAGGCTCGCATCATCCCGCGTCAATCCGATTTGAGTTTTTTGGATCTTAACTCGGCGATGTGTCGAGAATTGGGAAATCACTGCAAATCGCTCGTCGAGCGACTCGAATCTCAAGTAGATCACCCCGCGTATAACTTATTGCTTCAACTTGATCCGTTTCAGGCGCCACACAGCAATTGGTATTTCGAGCTTATGCCACGGTTGACGCGCAGTGCAGGCTTTGAAATAGGAACGGATATCTGGGTTAACCCTGTTTCGCCAGAGGTAGCCGCGCGGCGATTACGAGAGTGAGCGGTCCGCCTTCTTGAACACATAAACTTTAACAGTCGGTAAAGCTTTTTTGTTACTGATGGGCTGCAGCGCGGAAATTAATGATGACAAATCAAGCACGTCTGCTTTTTCAACCTTTTGCGCTAAAACAAATACAGTAAAACAATAAACATGAACTAGACGATGTACATCAGATCGCCCATCAATTTATTTTCGACCAACAAACGCACACCCGAATGCCAAACCGAGTTTCATGAATAATCCACAAATTCAACTTTGCCTGGTCCTTCATAACCATCAGCCGGTTGGCAACTTTGATGGTGTTTTCGAAGAGGCCTATCAAGATAGTTACCTTCCATTTTTAAACGTGTTTGAGCCTTACGCGGATTTAAAGATCTCGCTGCACACCAGTGGCCCTTTAATGCAGTGGTTACAAACGAACCATCCAGATTACCTCAATCGGGTCGCTCAGTTGGTCGAAGCGGGCCGTATTGAGATTGTTGGCGGCGCATTTTACGAGGCTATTTTGCCAATGATCCCGCGACGGGATCGAGTGGGGCAAATATCGAAGTTTTCAAACTGGCTGGAGGATCGACTTTGTTCCAAGATTAATGGGATGTGGATGCCTGAACGTGTTTGGGAATCCTGTTTGACGGAATCGATTGCTGATGCAGGAATCAAATATACAGTTCTCGATGATTATCATTTCCGTCGGGCTGGCCTCAAAGATGAGGAGTTAACCGGGTATTTCGTTACTGAGGATGAAGGCAAAACGGTTTGTGTTTTCCCTGGTAGTGAACACCTTCGCTATTTGATCCCGTTTTCCGAGCCGGAAGAAACGATCAATCATTGTCGCAGTATCGCCGAACGCGAGCCTGGTAGCGTTATCGTATTTGGCGACGACGGCGAAAAATTTGGCACATGGCCCAACACTAAAAAGCACGTGTATGAAGATGGTTGGCTGGAGAAATTTTTTCAGGCTTTAAACGACAACAAGGAATGGTTGCGAACATCGACACTAGGCGAAGCGGTTGAGTCGACGCCGCCCCGGGGCAAGATCTATCTTCCTGATGCAAGCTATCGGGAGATGACGGAGTGGTCGATGCCGGTTGAGCGCCAAGTAGAACATGAAGAGTTGGTGCATCAATTTGAGCACGATCATCGTTGGCAGCAAATACAAACATTCATGGGCGGTGGATTTTGGCGAAACTTCAAAGTCAAGTATCCAGAGTCCAACGAAATGTATTCGCGAATGATGTATGTCAGCGGGCTTTTGCAAAAGGCTCAGGAAAAGAGTGGCAACGAAGAAGTCATCGAAAAGGCGCAAGACCATTTGTATCAAGGTCAGTGCAATTGCAGCTACTGGCATGGGGCGTTTGGTGGTATTTATTTACCCCATTTACGCAATGCGGTTTACCAACACCTATTGGCAGCTGAAAACCTGCTTGAGAATGCAATTGGCCGACCCGCCAAGTGGGTCGAAGCCACGACTGACGATTACGATTTTGATGGACGACACGAAGTTCGGTTGGCCAACGACAAACTGGTCACATGGATTTCAGCGCATCGTGGCGGACAGATTTACGAATTAGACCTACGAGAAACGGGACACAATCTGGGTGCAACGATTCAACGTCGCCCGGAGCTTTATCACGCCAAAGTGCTCCAAGGCGAAAACGAAAATCCTGATGAAGCGGCCAGCATCCATGATCGCATTGTCTTTAAACAAGCCAATCTGGATGAGCGATTGCAATACGATGCTCGCTTGCGGAACATACTGATCGACCATTTTTGGGATGATGAGGTCGATGTCACATCGATGCAGGAGGGCCGCGCACTTGAACGAGGTGACTTTGCTGATGGGGAATACACTGGAACGATTCGACGAAACCCCGACCGAATTCAAATGATGATGGTTCGCGAAGGCAACGCGTGGGGAATTCCGCTAACGATCAAAAAAGGTGTGACCCTCAATGAGGGCTCCAGCGAATTGGAAATTGCTTACCTGATTGATGGGCTGCCGCAGGACCGCGACTTGCATTTCGGCGTTGAGTTCAATTTTGCTGGTTTGCCGGATGGCCAAGACGATCGGTTTTTCAGCGATCAGTCAGGTGCGAATCTCGGTCACCTGGGAACAGTTTTGAGTCTTCAAGATGCCCAGCAAATTAAACTGACGGACGGTTGGTTGGATTTGGCCGTGGGCGTCGAGTTTGATCAAGCGGGTGATCTTTTCGCTTATCCGATTCAAACGGTAAGCCAATCGGAATCCGGATTTGAATTGGTTCACCAGTCGGTTTGTGTCCAACCCCATTGGATGATTCGTGGTGATACAAACGGCCGATGGGCCTGTCGAATGAAGCTTGTGTTTCAAACGGGACTAGCCCAAGTAGAGACACCGGACGACAACACCATTGCGACCAATCACTCGTCGTCCCAAACCATAGCTGAGTGAGTTTCCCTTCACCCAGGTTAATTGCCTGGTTTTCGGGTCCGACCCATTATGGTTTGAATACTTTTAGCTCGATCCAACTTTGTGAATCGGGTTGGTGGTAAACCGAATGCGTTGCACGAATGAAATCGCTTGCGGTTGCTTTAAATATGTTGGGAACGTATTTCTGGGGATTGCGGTCGATCAATGGGAACCAAGAACTTTGGACATGGATCATGATGCGGTGTCCGCGCTTAAATGTGTGGCAAACATCTTGAAGCGGAAGCTTTACGTCCGTGATTTTGTTGGGCACAAAAGGTTCCGGTTTTTCGTAGCTGTTCCGAAAACGACCCCGGATAATCTCGCTTCTTACCATCTGCTGGAACCCGGGAAAGACAAGCGTCGCGTCGGACCCATCGACGAACGGATGATTCTGCGGATAGACATCGATCAATTTGACAATCCAGTCTGCCGATGAGCCAGTTGTTGAGACTTTCAAGTTGGCCAGAATATCGCCGGTCACCAGCACTGGTTCGGTCAATTCGGCTGACTGAAATACTAAGACATCGGGCCGACTTGAAGCAAATCGTTGATCATCGGACATGTAGGGCCGTGGTGTAAATCGCAACTCCAAATCCTCTCGGGCACGATGGGGAACTGGATTGGCGGGATCACTGACAAAAGAACTTCGAGCGGAGTCCCCGGCTTGGGGTGGTTCGGTTGACAGTACTCGCCCATCGCGCAGATAGTGCTTGGTGACCACCGCCTCGACGGGCGGCCAGTTTGCAAATTTTCGCCACCCTTTCACACCCGTGTCATACATCAAGGCTTCAAACTTGGGTGGTTCACCCGAGTCTTTGAGAAAGTGTCGAAAGAATGCTGCTTCGACGTCGCGTTGGTACGTGGTGGAGACGTTCTCACCAAATGCAACCTTGCCCACTTTGGCGTATTGAGTCTCCCGAGCCCAGTCTCCATGACTCCAAGGCCCCATTACTAAAATATTAAACGAGTCTGGATTATTTTTTTCGACCGCCTGATAGATGTTGAGTGGACCGTAGAGGTCCTCTGCATCAAAAAATCCACCAACGGTCATTACATTCGTTTTGATATTCTTGAGGTGTGGCAAGATGCTGCGATCTTGCCAGAATTTGTCGTAGTTGGGATGCTCGACGATTTGGTTCCAGAAAAAGTTACTCCCCCCATAAAGTTTTCCAGCCTCGCTCAGGGGACCTAATCGCATGAAATAGCTCCACGGATCTTGTCCTGAGGTGTCGAGCGATTGATACCACTTCTCAGTGGTTGGGCCATTGTGCTGATAACCAAACGTCGAAGTTGCCACAAAGTAACTGAGCAAATAGGCGCCTTGATGATGAAAGTCGTCAAAAAAGAAGTCAGAGATTGGCGCTTGGGGGGAGACCGCGACTAGGGCTGGATGATGATCGGGTAACGCTGCGGCAGCATAAAATCCGGGATATGAAATTCCCCACATGCCAACTTTGCCGTTGTTATTTTGGACTCGCTTGAGTAGCCATTCGATGGTGTCGTAAGTGTCAGAGCTCTCATCAATTTGAACTTGGTGGTCATTACCGGCAATGTTGGGCCGCATATTGTCATAACTGCCTTCAGACATCCAACGCCCACGCACATCCTGATGAACAAAAATGTAGCCTTCAGCCTCCATGTATTTTGAGGGCGCAATCCTGCCCGAATATTGGTCTGCATTGTAAGGTCGAACGCTGTAGGGAGTGCGATTAAGCATGATTGGATACGTTCTAGATGTATCGCGAGGCGCGTAAATGGTGGTGTAAAGCGTTTTCCCATCTCGCATCGGGATGCGAACCGATTGCTTTTGATATTTCTGTTGGACCGAATTGACTGCTGATTGTTGAGGATGAACAGCACGGGCTGTTGGAGAGGAAACTATTGCGATCATGATGCCACAAACAAAAAAGCAACAGATTGAGTGCAAATTCAACATCGGCTCGCCTTGATTCAAAATTTGAAATTTCAAGCCGCATTTTATCCGCGTAAAATCAATTGCCAAACAGCAGAAATCGCTCAACGTTGAATCTGCCACAGTTCTCAGCTAAACAATCCGGGGTTGGTGAGGAGACATCGAACCGAGAGCAACGGGTTCGACGAAATCTGAAAGCGACCCGCTAATCTTGCTGTCTTGCCGAATTGCTCGAAGATCAGATTAAGTGGCCAAGCGATGAATCCACGGGAGCAAGTCCGAGTTCTTCTTGCATAGAGAAAGCTGCCAAAATGTCGGTCGATGCGCAGGCGGCATCATCAACTCGATGGATGACCCAAGGTAGCATCACCAAGTCAGGGGGGGTAAAATCCACCCGAATAGTTCAGTCTTGCGGCTGGGGAAAACTTTTGAGCAAGAAATTGCCCCTATAACCCAGAAAAACCGTAATAATGGATATGTTGGGGCTGGAAAGCAACGCGCTTTTCGCGGTTTCGCAACTAACATCTTAGATGTTAGATTTTTGCATCATGAGATAACTATGTCTGATAATGAGATATCGGTATGGGATTTGTTCGGAATCCTCTATCGCCACAAGTTCACCTTCTGTTTCGTTGTGCTTCTGATCATGGCACTAACAGTGGGCGCTAACATTTTTCTGCCGCAAAAATTTAGATCTGAAGCCCACTTGCTTGTCCGGCTAGGCCGCGAAAATCTGGGGCTTGATTCAACTTTAAAGCTAACCAACCAGTCATCAGTTAACGTCACTCAGTCCCGCGAGTTTGAGCTGAAGACTGTTGCGAGCATGATCAAGTCGCACGGCAATTTCGAAAAAGTTGTCGAGGACATTGGCGTTCAGAGAATCCTCGGCAAACGCTCTATCATCGACGAAACCAAGGAGAAGATCTTTGCGAACGAAATGATGGCCAAGGCGTTCGCGCCCTCCTATCAGTTGGACGACCAAGTGAACGCGGTTGAAGAGCTGTTGTCAAAAACCAAGGTTCGCATGATTCCAGAAACCCACATGGTGGGGGTTTATTACGACAATTCAGATCCGCACCTCGCTCGGGAGGTCGTCAATGCAATTGTCGAAAATTCCCTGGTGCGACATTCGGCGGCCCATCGCAGTGTTGGATCAGTCGAGTTTATTGAGGGTGAACGAGACCGCACAAAAACACAACTCTTTGATGCGGAAGACCAATTAAAGAAGTTCAAATCAGAGAGTGGCTTAATTTCAGTCTCTGAGCAACGGGCGACGCAAGTCTCGAGAATTTCTTCGCTGAAGAGCCAGAAGATGGATGCTGATTCGTCGTTGGCTGCAATCAAAATGGAAATCGACGCTCTAGAGGGTTCTTTAAAACTGCTTAACCGATATGACATTGATCGAGCAGTCGACGTCATGCGAGCTGACTTGTACAAGCTCCAATTGAAAGAGCAGGAATTGAGTTCCAAATACGGTGATAGCTATGCCTTGGTTAAACAAATCAAAGGGCAAATCGCCTCCGCTCAAAAAATATTGGATGAGCAAGCCAACCGACAGACCCAAAAAACCATGACACCCAGTCGCGAGTATCAGGATACCAATCTCTTACTGATCAAAAAGATGGCGACCCGTGAATCGCTTGAGGTGCGATCGACTGCGATTGAAGACCAGTTGGTTGATGAAGAAAAATCGTTGGTTGAACTTGAAAATAGCTCTTTGGAGATTGGGCGTCGAGAGCGAGAAATCCAACTTTTGGGTGAGAACTATCGCCGCTATTCGCGCGAGGCGGAAAACGCACGCGTTGACGATTCACTGGGCAAGTCATCGCTGTCGAACTTGAGTGTCGCCCAACCGGCGACCTTGAATTATTTTCCAGTATTCCCCAACGTTCAATTGAATCTCGCTTTGGGCGTTGTGTTGTCTTTGTTTTTTGGGTCTCTGACCTGCGTGATGCTCGAATCTTGGGACAGTCGCCGATTTCGCTTGCGACAACAAGAATTAACAGTATCACTCCTCCCCACCGAACTTGTTCCCCAAGATGTGCCGCGCCGAACTCGAAGTCGATCCGCCGCAGCAATTCGAAAACCCAATGAAGAACTGCCTGAGTTAGCAGGATCTTTTGGGCAAGAAACCGTTCACGAATCCCCGGATATTCGACAGCCAAGATAGCGATTGATTTCCGACGCAATCTCGTGCTTCATCCTGTTCAGGATCGCCGCGACTGTATTTTTGCCGCCCGCCTAATGACTTGCTTCTTTGATCCTACCTAAAATTAATGGTTGAGACCGACCTGAGAACAAAACAAGACGTTTCGAACAGTGAGAGTCGGAATCTGGCTCCTGAAAGATCGTCTGACGAACACCCCTGGTTCAAACCAGCTGGGCCGACGGAGAAAATACGCCTCCATTATGTCGTCCAACAATGCCTCTCCAGCTGTCCTCGACTGATGGCTGATCTCTTGGTTGTTGCGTTAGTGCATTGCATTGCTATTTTTCTAGGATGGCCGGAGACGGTCATGCGCGAGTTAAGCTTTTTCACTTTTGCCCTCATTTTTATGTTTTGGGCTTCCTCGCAGTATCCCGGAATCGCGACCCACACGTCGGTTGTGATTCGCCGGATCTTTGTTCTGACAAGTCTCATGGCGATAGGTATGTTGGCATTGAGCTTTTCCAGAGAGTCAGGCGGTTCGACGATATACCGAATACAGCTTTTGGGGATTTGGTTGACGGTCTCGGTAATGGTTCCCGTTTGTCGTGGCCTATTGGCTGCTATTTTCAATCGGTTCGATTGGTGTACACAACCCATCGTCGTCATTGGTAGCGACTTGCTTGCACTGAGCGTTTATACCGAACTCAAAAAATCCAAGCAGATTGGCTTGCGTCCGATTGGCCTGATCGTCAACGCCAGTGACCAATGGGAAGAATGTTCGATTAGTCAGAGTGATGTGATTGGGACAACCAATGAAGTTGCCCAGATTCAGAAAAAGTATGGTGCTTATTGGGCATTTTCTGCGACACAGGATAACTCAAGAGATCCATTGGAAATTGAATTTAACGAAATTGCCAAAACCCATTTTCCCAATCGTTTGACTTTGGCCGATCAGGCACGACCTCGCGCTTCTGTTTGGGATGAGACATTTTGCGTCGGTAAGTTGATGATGGTTAGACAAACTGACCGATTGATGCTTCCCTTGCAACGACTCCTCAAGCGAGTATTCGATCTCGCTATTTCGATTTCGCTTATCCTGCTGCTGTTACCCGTTTTTGTAATATTATTTTTGCTGGTGCGATTAACTTCGAAGGGCCCAGCCATCTTCAAGAGTCGCAGGGTTGGGCGGGGAAACAGCGAGTTTTTAATGACTAAGTTTCGGACGATGCACAAAGACGGTGCCAAGATTCTGGAAGACTATTTTGATAATCATAATGACCAAGAAATCAAATTTGAACGTGATCACAAACTAGAAAACGACCCTCGCGTCACCTCGATGGGTGTGTTTCTTCGCCGGTCAAGTCTGGATGAGTTACCACAGTTGTTCGATGTACTCACCGGTAAAATGAGCATGGTAGGTCCGCGCCCGATGTTGTTGAATGAACAACGGCTTTACGGAAATGTGCTCAACGACTACAGCCGAGTCTTGCCTGGAATTACAGGAATGTGGCAGGTGTCAGGCCGAAACCAAACTTCGTATGAAGATCGCTTGCATTACGTTGAGTTTTATATTCGGAACTGGTCCATCTGGTTGGATTTTTACATTCTGGCTAAAACCGCTTGGGTTGTCCTGAGGAAAGAGGGTGCCTACTGATGTCACCCAAACTTGAGAAAAGCCCAACTTCGATTTCGAATCGACTACGCTGGGGCAGTTTATGGATTGTTTTTGGCCGAGCGTTGGCAATGGTTCTCGTGTTTGCTAACCTCGCGCTACTAGCCAAACTGATGCCGGAGCCGGAGTTTTCAGCCTACGTCGTAACGATCAGTATCGTTTCGTTGGCCTCGGTGGCTGCAATGTTTGGCTTGAATTATCTCGTTTGTAAATTGATCGCGGCTTACCGTGCGGTCGGCGACCACTCCAATGCTCTACGATCA
The DNA here is from genome assembly GCA_029247405.1 of Mariniblastus sp. Lineage (GTDB taxonomy): Bacteria > Planctomycetota > Planctomycetia > Pirellulales > Pirellulaceae > Mariniblastus. Next base: position 2,757 of record JAQWLH010000211.1, on the reverse strand, counting down.
GCCAGGATCGTGTTTGGGATCGGCCTGATTACAAGTGTGCTCATTTCATCGGTTGTTGCCACGGGTTGCTATTTCCAAGCGGAGGTTTGGTTCCATCGACCGATGATTTCAAATATGTGGTCCTGGATTGGGCTTTGGATCCTTTTGCTTGCGATCGGTCAAATCATTGCTGAAGTCTTTCGCGGGCTCCACAATTTGTTCGCAGCGGCAATTCTGGCAGGTGTTTCAGGAGGTCTGTTCGCCAACGCCATTTTCTTCTTGGGGATCGTGTGGGTCTACTTTCAATCTGAATTGACCTATCAGATCGTGATCCAAATGGCAGCACTTTCGTTTGTCTTGCCGCTCGTCGTTTCTGGTGCTTGGCTAATCTTGTGTTGGCCTAGACCCGAGGGAGAGCCAACGCCAGATACCAAGATCAGGCCTGAACATCTGAAATTGCCTCAGCGAATTGAAGTCAAATCAGTTTTGGCTGAGGCTTTCCCGATTATGTTGCTCAGTTTTGTTGCACTCGGGTTTGATCGGGCGGGGCAATTAATCGCCGGTGGATTTGGAACCGAAGATCAGGTCGCGGTCTTTGAGGGGACTTGGCAACTTGCGTTCATTCCCATTGTTCCGCTGACGATGCTCGGATTGGCCATTGCTTCGTCCGTTTCAGAACTTCATGCACAACAAGATAAACAAACGCTTGAGAGGATTATCAAGGTTTCTTCCACGATCAGCCTGATCGTTGCCATCCCAATTGTTTTCATGTTGACGATCATGGGAGGGCCGCTTCTCGCTTTGATATTTGGTTCATCATTTTCAGTCGGATGGTCAGCTTTGATCGTCCTGTGCATCATTCAGTTGATGCGAAACTGGATGGGCCCATGCGATGTGTTGCTTGTCATGACTGGCCACCAAATTGAAGCATTTGTCTGTTTTGTGATTGCCTCGCCTTTGTTGTTGCTGGGCCCATGGTCGGTCCATGAGTTTGGCCTGATGGGGCTGACAAGCGTGATCGCAATGGCCATTCTTGTCTCGCGGATTTTGCAATACTTCGTCGTCGTTCGAAAGCTGGGTGTCTCGCCCCATGCCGAACTGAATTATGCATTTTTAAAGAGCCTTGTTCAGTTTTCTCGCGGCACTCAATTATTAGGAAAGCAAAAGCAAAAAGTTTCATGATCGCGCAGCTAAAACAATCCAACCCCGCTGAAAACGCGGCCCGAGTGCCTCTAAGGATTCTTCATGTCGTTGAATCTGCATGTGCGGGGGTTGGCGGCCACGTGCTTGATTTGGTCGAGGGGCTGAGTTTGTCCAAGTGCGAGGTTCATCTGATGTATTCCCCGCTACGAATTGATGAACCTTTTCGAAATCGCCTCCAGAAGATCAAGAGTGTCAAATCGTTTTCAATCGACATGAAGCGTAGCCCTGAGATTCGAGACGTGCTGCTGGCCAAGAAAATTTCCAACTATATCAGTCAGCATGGACCGTTCGAGGTGATTCACGCGCACAGCACTAAAGCAGGCGGGTTGGTTAGGCTTCCCTTCGTCGCGCAGGGGACCAAAACCGTTTATACGCCCAATGGAATTTTCACGATGAACCCCAATGCGGGAAAATTTAAGCAGTTTGTTGCTAGGCGAATTGAGCTTTCGCTGGCTGGTCGATGTAGCGGGATTATTGCCGTCTCGCCCGAGGAACAAGAGCATATGCTTGAAATTGGGTTTGCCAAAGAGCAGGTTCATTTCATTGCGAATGGAATTCGCAAACAGAGCTGGCCGAAACGTGACGAGGTTCGCCGAGCATTGAATATCAAACCGGATCAAATTGTGATTGGTTTTCTTGGTCGATTGGCACCCCAAAAGAATCCGCTGTTGTTGATTCGAGCATTTGCCGAAATGAACCATGATGAATCAGTTTGTCTGGCGATCGTTGGCAAGGGAAAATTGGAAGGACATTGCCATCGGCTCGCTCGGGAACTCAACGTCGATTCCCGGATCAAGTGGCTTGGATTTAAAACTGCACAGGAGTCCATGCCAGCCTTTGATGTGTTTGCAATGCCGAGTCGTTATGAAGGAATGCCGTACGTGATGATGGAAGCCATGTCCGTGGGACTTCCGATCGTTGCCACCAATGTCGGTGGAACGGGCGTTGGCATCGATCACAACGTCAATGGGTTCGTTGTACCCAACGATGAATCCAGTCCACTTTCTTTCCGCCTTCAGACCTTGGTCGACTCAAAGGAACTCCGAGAGTCTTTCGGAGCAGCGTCCCGTGCTCGTGCTGAGCAATTTAGCGTTAAGGCAATGGTCGAACAAACTATCGCTCTTTACCAGAATTTGTCTTGATCGAATAAATTTCTAGTTCAAGTTATTGTGAAACCCGAGAAACAAAATTTTTAATCATGACCGCCGGACCTCTCCAACTCACGCCTGTAAACATTGACGCTCCTTTGGAGCGTGAAATGCCTTTACATGTGAGTGTGTGCGTGTTCGCGATGATTGCGACAAGCAGCGTTGTCATGTTTGAACCGGCGCCTTGTGATATGGCGTTTGTCTTGAGTTGGCCTCTGCTGCTTTTGACAGGACATGTCACCCTCGTTCGTCCGTTTAATAGGTTGTTGTATTTCGGCCTTGGTTTGTTTTTGGTGTTCAACCTGATTTCGTTAACGATGGCCACTGAGTTTTCTAGATAGCGGATTTGTTTTGTTATTTTTAAACCATTTTTTTAATTCTCTACGATCATAACATGTGTTTGGTTGGCCATGTAGTTTTACTGCAT
>JAQWLH010000204.1 GCA_029247405.1 Mariniblastus sp. | reverse complement strand
GGGTGAAACCCGCGGCAAATTGAACTCAGACCTTCCGCAAATTAGTCTGAGAAGTGACGACTGCTGTGTCCCTCACATGACAAGGCAGAAAAATGCGACAGTTGCATGCGGGCAACTGGCGTTTCCAATTGATGAAGTTCTGTCCGCTGGCCACCTTGAGCCGCAGCGATGTCTGGAATTACATCCAAACACATGAAGTTCCGTTCAATCAACTTCACTTACAAAATTACCCTAGCGTCAGTTGTTTCCACTGCACCAAACCAGTTCCTGGCTCCAGTCCCGAATCGGAAGTCCGCGATGGGCGGTGGGCTGGCAAAGACAAAACTGAATGCGGGCTTCATTACTCAATTTGACTTCTCCGACCAGTCACCCACGAATTCCAAACTTAAGAACATCTGCTGAAACACAATGGCCAAAGAAAAAACCGAACCCTCCAAAGTCGAAATAGCAAAACAGAACAGCAATCTTCTTCGCGGTACGATTGATGAAACGCTGAACAACCCTGAAGCTGAGAGCTTTTCTGCAGCCGATCTTCACCTTCTCAAATTTCACGGTTCTTACGAGCAAGACGATCGAGATCTGCGGAAATCCCGCCGGGCGGAAGGTTTAGGCAAGGCCTACAGCTATATGATTCGGATTGCACTTCCCGGAGGTGAGTTGACCAACGACCAGTACATTAATGTGGACCGCATGGCCGATGAGTTTGGTAACGGCAGCATTCGACTCACCACGCGTCAGGCCATTCAGTTTCACGGGATTCTCAAAGGCAAACTTCGCGAAACACTCCGCCAGGTCAACGCGGCGATGATGACCACACTCGGCGGTTGCGGTGACATCTGCCGCAACGTGATGGCGACCGCTGCACCCATCAAAGATAAAGTTCACCAAACGATTCGCCAAACAGCACGTGACATTGCAATCGATATGCGGCCGGCTTCAAAAGCTTATTACGAATTGTGGATTGATGGCAAAAAGGAAGTCACTACCCAGCAAGAACCTAAACAGGAAAGCGAGCCTTTTTATGGTGACACCTACCTTCCAAAAAAATACAAAGCAGGTGTCACGCTACAGGGGGACAATCAAATCGACATCTACTCGTACGACTCCGGACTGATCGGCGTTCTCGAAGAGGGCGAACTGATCGGATGGAACATCGTCGCGGGTGGAGGATTAGGGTTGAGCCATGGCCGCCCAAATACATTCGCACAAATCGCCGACCAAATCGGGTTTGTCGCCCTCGAAAATGGGGTTGCCGCGATTCGAACAATCGCCGCAATTTATCGCGACTTTGGCAATCGTGCGGATCGCAAACAAGCCCGCCTAAAATATGTGATCGACAAAATTGGTTTGGAAGCCTTTCGGGCAGAATTCAAGCAACGATGCGATTTCGACGTGCACGAGTGGCGAGAAATCCCCCAAGCCAAGAACGAAGATTGGTTGGGGAAACATGAACAGGGAGACGGGAAATTCTTTTACGGCGTTTTTGTAGAAAACGGCCGAATCAAGGACACCGATTCAATCAAACAACGAACGGCTTTTCTTAAGATCGCTCAAACTCTCCGCTGTGCCATAACGCTAACGGCGCAGCAAAGCATCTTGTTTAATGATTTGACCGCGGAACAAATTGTCACGCTTGAGTCAATTCTTACCGAGCATCATGTCCCGTTGATCGACCAAATTAGCAATGCGCGGCGATACTCGATGGCCTGCCCCGCCATGCCAACCTGTGGCTTGGCAGTCGCTGAATCAGAACGTTTTTTACCCGACTTCATGACCGAACTCGAAGACAAATTCCGAGAGTTGGGATTAGAAGATACAAAGTTAACAATCCGCATGACGGGATGCCCCAACGGCTGTGCGAGACCCTACACCGCCGACATCGCTTTTGTCGGACGACGTCCTGGGATCTACCATATTTTTGTGGGTGGACGATTGGCCGGAGATCGCATGGCTGATCTCTACGCGGGTGACGTGAAAATTGAAGAAGCCATCGCCACACTCGAACCACTACTGATGACGTATCGAGAAAACCGAAACCAGGGTGAGGGTCTCGGTGATTATTATCAACGCGTTCTGGAGAGAACTGACGCGCGCCGCCGCGTGACGGGCAAAGAGGTGCCTACCATCGACTCGATTCAACCCAAACTCGTACAAATTGGTGTTTGAATGACTGACACCAGAACCAAGGTATTGATTCTCGCGGCCCACGGGTCAATGGCGACTGACGATGCCAATCAGCCTTTGTTTGATTTGGCCGACCGCATTTCGAGACGCGGCCGATTCGATTGCGTAACGCCAGCATTCCTCAACGGTCAGCCAGAAATGACCAGCGTCTTCGAAGAGCTTGAGCAACAAAACATTCTCCCCGGAGATGCTGTCATCGTTCCTGTCATGACCAGTGAAGTCTACTACCTCAAAAAGCTTCCCGAAAAGTTCGCCGCCAATGCGAATGCAGATGACTTCCGCATCATGATGACTCCTGTCATTGGAGTGCATCCGTCGATTCAACAACGAATCAATCGTCGCATTGACATTTTACTTGACCAATTTCAATTGAACCCTGACGAAACCACAATCGCACTGATCGGTCACGGCACACGACGAAACCCTAACAGCGGAGCAGCCACTTTCAAACTGGCCAAGGCTTTGGAGGAGACGATGAAGCCGGGCTTGAAGATCGAAACCGGCTTTCTCGACCAAGACCCTTCCATTGAATCCATTGCAAACAAAATACAATCACAAAATGTGTTGATCATGCCATTCCTCGTGAGTCGCGGCCCACACACAACGGTCGACGTGCCAGAAGCGTTTGGGCTTCCGGTTCAGCCCGGATTTACATTCCCTTACGCTTGCCAAAAAGCCGACCAGTTTTTCGTTTACGACTTTCCGCTTGCCCTGTACCCGGGCATGGAAGAGCTTTGCCTTGAAACCGCAAACGAACAACTCGCTGATGGAAGCCCCTTGGTTTTACCAGTTTTGGCTACAAGTAATTTGGCTCAAAGCATCTCAAAAACCAGTTCTGAGAGCGGAGGAAACCAATGATTTGTCGACGCGGTTCAGTCTATCTCGTTGGTGCCGGCCCCGGAGATCCAGAATTAATAACGGTGCGTGGAATGAAATTACTTCAGCAGGCTGACGTCGTGATTCATGACCGTCTGATTCCAACGGAGGTTCTCGAATATTGCCGCAACACCACCTTGATCATAGACGTGGGAAAATACCCAGATCACCATCGCATATCTCAGGATGAAATCAATGAATTACTCGTGATTCATGCCCGCAGAGGTGACATTGTCGTTCGGCTCAAGGGGGGGGACCCTTTTGTGTTTGGGCGCGGCACCGAAGAAATGGAAACCTGTCTTGCCGCCAACATCCCCTGCCATGTGGTCCCCGGAATCAGTAGTGCGATTGCGGGTCCAAGCGCAGCCGGAATCCCGGTCACCTCGCGGGGAATTGCCCGTTCTTTTCTTGTCGTCACCGGCCAAACAGCTCCTCACCTGAAAAAACATGAACTTGATTTTGCTGCGATGGCCCAGATAGACACCGTCGTGCTGTTGATGGCTCGAAAAAACCTACGCTCGATTACCCATGGTTTAATCGAGGCGGGTCGAGACCCCCAAACACCCGTCGCCTGCATCGAACGCGCGACGTTTGCTGATCAGCGAGTGACTTACTCAAGTCTCTACGAAATCGCCGATCAAATTGACCAACTTGGATTTGCCAATCCCATGGTGACAGTCATTGGCGAGGTTGCGACAAACGTCAATCCCGACTTGGTCGAATGGCCTGTCGAAGCCAACGAGCACTATTTTGCGCTCGAATTCGGAGAATAGAATTCCGTCCGATTTCAAGCAATAATAGGACCGCTCGAATCATCCTTTTCTAGACCATGATGAGGCTGCCCCGAGACGGTTGAATTTCAGATCATTCAAACTTTTTGGATTATTTCCGCATTGGTGATCAACCTCTCCCGGGGCACTCAATCCCTGTCGTACCGCTTCTTCACTTCAAAGAACATCTGGCCTACCATCCCCGTCACTCCAAGGAACTCTGTATGTCCCGTTTCGGTTTTACTATCGTACTGCTTGCTTGTGTCGCACTGACAACTAGTTGTCTTGTGACAAACACAACACGCGGCGAGGATTGGCCACAATTTCGGGGGCCTTCAGGCAATGCAAGCTCAGCTGATTCAACACCGACCCAATGGTCAGACACGAAAAATCTGATTTGGAAAACCAAAATCCCCGGCCGCGGGTCGTCCAGCCCAATCGTCATCGGTGACAAGATCTTTCTCACCTCTTACACCGGGTATGGAATGCATGATGATGATCCCGGTGAAAAAACTGAATTGCGATTGAACACACTCTGTTTTGAACGCACCTCTGGCAAAATGATCTGGAATAAATCCATCGAAGCCAGTGCCAACGAGCAAGAGTTTGCCCGTCGCCTCCCTGACCATGGATACGCTTCGGGAACACCCACTTCAGACGGCAAAGCAATTTACGCTTTTTTTGGAGTGTCTGGTGCGGTGGCCTTTGATTTGAATGGCAAACAACTTTGGCACAATGATGAACTGGGCACCTCAACGACAGGTTTCGGTTCGGCCTCTTCACCCGTCGTCCATCAAGACCTGGTGTACATCAATGCGAGCATCGAATGCAAAACTTTGTTTGCGTTAGATAAGAAGACTGGAAAGGTCGTTTGGAAAAAAGAAGACATCGATAGAAGTTGGTCCTCACCTTGCTTGGCCGCAAATAAAAATGGCGTGACCGAGCTGATCATCAACCAAAAATTCAAAGTTCTGGGACTCGACCCCAAAACTGGCAAAGAACTCTGGACTTGCGATGGCATCGAAGATTATGTGGTGCCAGTTCCCGTTGCCAAAAATGGCATCATTTACTGCCTTGGTGGAAGAGGAAATAAAGCGATGGCAATCCAACTTGGTGGCCAAGGGGATGTGACCGACACCCATCGACTGTGGATCATCAATATCGGTGCCAATGTAACTTCACCGGTTTTACACCAAGGGCATCTCTACTGGGCCAGCGACAAGGGGATTGCAAATTGCATCAACGCCAGCAATGGTGAAACAATCTATCGAGAGCGCATGCCAACCAAGGCGCGCGTTTACGCTTCAATCATTCGGGCGGGTGACCATCTGTATTTACCTACCCGTGACAACGGCGTTTGGGTTCTGCCGGCCAAACCCGACTTCAAAGCGATTGCACTCAACAAAATTGAATCCGACAAAACGTTATTCAATGCGAGCCCCGCCGTCAGCCACCATCAGTTGCTGATTCGATCAGACAAATTTCTCTATTGCATCGGGGAATCAGAATAATGTGGATGTCGCGCTGGCCACGGCGGTCAATCGACGTCCTCACTTTTGACGCTCGAAACTACGGAACATTGAAATTAAATTGCTTTTGCAACCAATAACGCATTCCTGCTGACGAATAAAAGGTGTTAATGTCCTTAGCCTATTCAGGGAAACACCTTGGCAACCATTCAAGCAACCAAAGAAATCGAACTTCATCCGGCGTCTGGAATCAAAATGCTGACGATCGGCCTTTTGACGCTACCGCTTTTAATTGGAATCCCAATTCTTTGTGGAATAACTCTGGTCAATCCAAACAAGAGCAAGATCGTTCTTTTGTTTGGCAAGTACGTTGGAACCATTCGCGAACCAGGGCTTTATTGGGTCAACCCAATGTCGGTTCGGAAAAGTGTTTCACTTCGGGTAAACAACTTCAACAGCGAAAAACTGAAAGTCAATGACTTTCGTGGCAATCCGATCGAAATCGGCTCGGTCGTGGTTTGGCGTGTTTCCAACACTGCCCAGGCCGCCTTTGATGTTGAAGACTATGAGTCCTACGTCGAAGTACAAACTGAATCCGCCTTGCGAACCACTGCCGCCAAACATCCTTACGATTCGGCTGCCGAGGGACAAACTTCTCTCCGAGGTGACTCGGAAGAAATTAATGCCGAACTTCAACAGGAACTGACCGAACGACTATCAATGGCAGGTATCGAAGTCGTCGAAGTCCGACTAAGCCACCTCGCCTACGCACCTGAAATTGCGGGAGCGATGCTGCGACGTCAGCAAGCTGAAGCGATTATCGACGCTCGATCTAAAATTGTAGAGGGCGCTGTTTCAATGGTTGAGATGGCACTTGCGCATCTCGAAGATGGCCAAATCATCACCATGGACAACAATCAAAAAGCGGCAATGGTCGGCAATCTAATGGTCGTTCTGTGCAGCGAATCAGAAACGCAACCGGTAATTAACGCCAGCAACTCGGCTTAAACCGCCCCATTGCCCGTCGCGAACACCGTCACGATTTCAAATGGGATCACGTGAGCGAGTTTTCTCATAAGTCCTCACTTTTTCATTTTGCCAGATCCAGCAGGCGGAAAACTTGCTGTGACGAGTAACGGCAAAAAATAGTTAGACCGATTGCGCGATTCGCAATGATCGTTTGACGCAGTATCATCACGAATTGGCTTGTTTGAATGAAGTGGCACTCCTGTTGGAATTGGCGCTAACGTCTTAAACTGGAGCAACCAGTTTGTTCGGAATTGAATCTCATGGCCAACGCGAGTCGAGAGACGCTGAACTCCTCTTAAGCTTAAACGTCAACAAAGCAAAATTGTGAATTCTCAAGAAATACTAGGACAGGGCGGATTGATCGCCAAACGGCTTGAGAATTACGAAGAACGTAAGCAGCAACTTGAGATGGCGGATGCCGTTTCGTCTGCAATTGGCAGCAAGAAACATTTGATTGTCGAAGCGGGAACGGGCGTTGGAAAAACCTTTGGTTATTTGGTCCCTGCGATCCTTTCGCTTCAGGAAAACCAGGAAAGCAAAGAAGGCGGCAAGCGGCGAATCATCGTATCGACACACACGATCAGCTTACAGGAGCAGTTGATCCAAAAAGACATTCCGCTACTCAATAGCGTCATCCCGTTGGAGTTTTCGGCCGTGCTTGCCAAAGGCCGCGGAAATTACATCAGTTTGCGACGAATGAAAAAAGCGCTGCAACGGGCCGACAGCATTTTTTCGACTGATGAGCAAGTCAATCAACTGCAAAAACTACGAGTTTGGTCTGGCGAAACGAGCGACGGCTCTCGTGCTGACCTCGACATTCGAGTTTTACCAAACGTTTGGGACGAAGTAAAAAGCGACAGTGGTAATTGTCTTGGTCGAAAATGCCCAAGCTATGACAATTGTCACTATTTCAAAGCACGAAAACGACTTCAGAATGCTGACATCCTGGTCGTCAATCATGCCCTGTTTTTTAGCGATCTCTCACTGCGTCGTTTGGGAATCAACATTTTGCCCGACTACGACACGGTGATTCTTGACGAAGCCCATACGATCCAAGACGTTGCCAGTGACCACATGGGAATGGGAATCACACTCGGCCAAGTCGAATACACCCTTGGCAAGCTTTATAACGACAACACCAACAAAGGCTTGTTGGTCCATCATAACCTCGGGGCCGGACAACAAGCCGTCACCCGCTGCCGAATCATGGCGGAGGATTTGTTCAGTGACATTCTGGAATGGGTTGCGAAGACCAATACCTCCAAAGCTCGCACCACCACGACTCGTGTTCGACAGTCCGGAATCGTTGCCAACCACCTCTCCCCTGCCCTCGACAAATTAAGCCAACTGGTTCGTCAGTTTGGCGAGAACATGAAGGACGCAACCGAGAAGCAGGACTTTGTTTCATCAGCGGATCGACTCACCGCCCTTTCAACTCACTTGGAGGCGTGGCGATTACAGGAAATGGAAGGCGGGGTGTATTGGATCGAATCAAGCATGAATCGCTATGGAAAACAAAATGTCAAACTGATGGCGGCGCCGATCGACATTGGCCCAGCGTTGCGTGACAATCTGTTCAACAAAACTGATTGCTGCGTTTTGACCAGCGCTACGTTAGCGATCGGCGATCAATCATTTGAGTTTTTCCGCAACCGAGTAGGATTAACTCAATCCGATTCCGTAAAGCTCGGCAGTCCTTTTAATTACACCGAGCAAGCAAGGTTAGTTTTGGTCACCAACATGACCAGTCCAACCGACGACCGCGACACTCACGAGAGACAATGCATTCAAGCCATCAAACAATTTGTCTCGAGAACAGACGGCCATGCGTTTGTCCTGTTCACCAGCTATGATTTTCTCAAACGCGCCGTGCGCGACCTCACGCCCTGGCTGAGTGAAAAAAACTACGGGCTCTACGATCAAAGCAGTGGTATTTCCCGCACCCAACTACTAGATCGCTTTAAAGCCAACCCTCGGGGAGTCTTGTTTGGGACATCCAGTTTTTGGCAGGGCGTCGATGTGCAGGGAGATGCACTTCAAAATGTGATCATCACCAAACTCCCTTTCAGTGTTCCCGATCAACCACTTTTAGAGGCCAGACTCGAAGCGATTAGAAAAGCAGGCGGCAACCCATTCAATGATTATCAGCTCCCCGAAGCAATCATTAAATTTAAGCAGGGCTTTGGTCGACTCATTCGAAGCAAATCAGACACAGGAATTGTGGTCGTGCTTGACCCTCGAATAAAAACTAAAATGTACGGTCGGCTGTTTTTAGGTTCCTTGCCCGAATGCCAGATCGAGCACGATACCATTTAAGCAAAATCGCGAATGGATCCTGGTGAAGCTATTTCATAAATCACCCAATCGAAGATGACCGTGAAGACCCAACAGCTTTGCCCCCTTTGTCATTCGCACGAAATTGCCAGGTTTTTCCAGGACAAGCGGCGAGAGTATCTTCGCTGCCAAATTTGCAAACTTATCTTTGTTCCAATCCAGTTCCACGTGACCTCCAAAGCTGAAAAAGCCGAATACGATCTGCACCAGAATTCCCCAGAAGACATGGGCTACCGAAAATTCCTGTCCCGTTTAATGGAACCAATGAACCATCGAGTTGCTGCGGGCAGTCGAGGACTCGACTTTGGGTCTGGCCCGGGCCCCACTTTAAATCTCATGTTTCAGGAAGCGGGTCACTCGATGGAAATTTATGACCCGATTTACGCCAACGATAAAACGATCCTTAACCAGCCATACGATTTCGTTACCGCGACAGAGGTGGTTGAGCATTTCCGAAAACCGGCAAGTGATCTGGACCAGCTGTGGTCTCTGGTCAAGCCCGGCGGCATCTTGGGGTTAATGACGAAATTAGCGATTGATCGCGATGCCTTTTCACGCTGGCATTACAAGGACGATTGCACACATATTTCCTTTTACTCTCGCGATACTTTTACTTGGGTGGCCAATCACTGGAAGGCAAAATTATCCTTGATTGGCAATGATGTGATTCTCTTCTCGCGACCCAAGCCTTCAGCTTAATCAGAGAAAGGACTCGCCGGGCGGTTCTCAGCCAGCGGTGACGATCCGAATCTACCTGGCACCCAGGCCTGATTCACCAAGCCTGGCCTGCCCCCGACAACCATTGACTCAATCCCCTGGCTGCACCGACGACGCCGCTTCATCTGAATCACGCTTTTGTTTGGCCGGCATCAGGTCAGCAAAAATTTTCTGAACCTGCAGCTCGTCCAGCTCAAAGCTCTCGGGCTCAAACACTACCACGGCCCCGTAGTATCCACGATCGGTTCGTCTCAAACCAAAATATTGATGACAAGTCATTGATTGATCATTACCGGACAAGTCTTCATAAATCGTTTTCTTGACTTCGATGGGCTGACCCAGCATTTCCCATTGAAGAATTTCAGTCGAAATGGCAGGGCCCAATGACTGCCAAACGTTAATGCCAGACAAGGAATGAACCAACTGATCTTCATGAAGCTTCATGGTAGATCCAAGAAATTTCAAATGAATTCTGGCGGACCGATCACCTAATTGCTTCTCGTCAGCAAAGTCAAATGCGTGTTGCTTAAATGCAACGACTGAATTTGCTTTCACGGGGAGGAACCCATCGGGCGGGACAAAATCAAAGATCTGCTGACATGTCACAACCACTTGATCCGGTTCTTCGGTTTCAACGCGGTTTAAATATCCAAACAGCCACACGGCAAAAATTGTCGCCACAAAACCACCGATGAAAATACCGAAGAATCCACCTAGTGTTGTTCCTACCACCGCCGCCGCACGATCGCCGCGCTCGGATTTAACAAAACGCATTCTCAAGAGACTTTTAACGCCGTAATAGACGGCCGGAATCCCGGTCAAGAAAATCAAAACAATGGATGCCAAACCGAGCCACAGACTGCGCCAAGCCAGTTTATTGACAGGGACTTTCTCTGATTCCCCTAGCCGGGTGACCGCTTGGCATTTCGCGCAACGATACTGCTGACCAGGGAGTAGTCCCTCGGTTACCAGTTTCGAGTTACAGCGTTGACAAACCGACATACTATTTCCGAATTAAACGGGTTCCTGCAATCAAGTCCGCCAGCCCACGCGCCGGCCGCAAAATCGCATACACCACTCCGAGTAAACTGACCAGCAACATGGGCAACAATGCAACCATCGCAACTACCATTAACGTTGAGATTGGAAGTTGGTCCAAAGAAGATGAGCTAGACGCCATTAAATCTCTATATTGATCAGCTATTACCGCAACACAAACTGACATCCAGATCAATGGCATCCAGGCAACCCAATTTCTGAGTCCGCAACGCAACGCAGACGCGGGTTCTAAAGTCTTGTTTTTACGGAGCAAAACTCCAGAGACTCTGAAAACTGGACCGCCACCAAAAACAGCTCCCATCAAAACAGCAAAAACACTTCCCCCTCCAAGCATGAGACCAGCTGACAAAACCCAATCAAAATTCAGAAAATAGGTGAACGCCAAATCCAGAATCGTCGCTAGACTGATCACCATCGAGCACTCAATTCCCATCGTAATCGCCAGCGAGCCCAACCGATCGTCCCATCGCCATGCTGAAGGCTTATCGGACAGTTCGCCTAAACGATGCGCAATCTTGCGAATTGAATCGGGCTCTGTACGGAGGATCTCTAACTCACGTCGAAACGTCAGCACATGGGCGGGCACAATTTGTGCTTCGATAAACCCATCCAGAAGCGAGGCTAACAACTGAAAAGGACTCAACTGAATATGCCTCGGCTCAGATTCTGATTCAGTTTCGGAGCGAGTGGGCAGGAGTGGTTGGTCGAGCAGTTTGGTGCGCCCCCCTTGATCCAGCCACACGCTTTTCAGTCCCAATTTATTAGGCAACGTGCCATCATCCTTGCCCATGGCAAGTTCGTATGCCAGTTCGCGCAACAACGGACGAAACGACCGCCAGTCAATATTGGGAATCAGTTGGACGTAGTCGGTCAGCGGCATCCCTTTAATCGCCTCGGTAACAACCCACCTCGAATCACCACTCGTATTCTCGGCAAGGATTCTTAATCGCGTTGGACGTGAAATGGATTTGCGTTTTTCCCAATTTGAGGATTTCGCGGTTGCGACCACGCCATCGACGATCCAAACGTCACGCTCGAGTGACTTATCACGTCCCAGTAAGACTGAACTTCCCGGCATCGGCCGACATCCCAAAGTACCAATCGCGTGATAACATCCATATTTTGACTCAACTGCCTTCCCCGAAGCACCATCAAATAAATCGGGATCGCTGCCCACCACTGTCGTTGAAGCAAAATCTTTTTCGTTGCTCGACTCGTTCTCGAGGTCGGTTTCAGGCGAAGAACCAGCATTCGAGGAAAGTACTGTCGGGATGGTAACAGGAACATTTCCTGGCCGTTGATATTCAAGTGCGCCAGCCAATCGAACGACCCGAGTTCCAGTCAAGACTTCGTGGAGCCCGCGAAAACCGGTTTCACGTTTGGCGTTAATAAAACAAAGTAGATTGGGAAGCCAGCTCAGGAGTGACCAATCTTGAAGTTCAATTGTCTGCCCCAACCTCTCGGCATTTATCAGTGTCTCTGGATCGTAGTTCAGGGCATAAGGTGGCAGGGCGTTGGCAACATAAGAAATGCCCGGTACGATTGCCCCGCGCGCAAGTGACGCAACCAATCCAGGGGTTCGATTGCCTCGCGCCACCACTCGCATTCCCAACAACCACTTTCCCAAGGTCGTCCCCCACCGCCACTCCTGAATGGCGAAATAGGCGACCGAAATCACCAAGACAATGAAAATGTTGGCGAAAAACAAATCATTAAAATTGTTAACTGACAAAACCTGGGCAAAAACTCCCGTCAAATTAGCAGCAAAAACCATCACCAAAAAAATGATCGCGTTGTCCAAGTAAAAAGCCGCCATCCGTCGGCCAATGTCGGCTGTCGTCGCTCCGCGGGAAGAAAACTGGAGCAAGGCCTGTCTAAGCTCTTCCAGATTTTCCGGCCTCCGTCCGGGATCTTTCTCGAGAGCTTGGGCGACGATGCGAGAAAGCTCTGCGGGAATTTCCGGTGACAACGACTTAATGTGGGGTGGTCGTTCGGAAGCGATACTCGCGATGACTTGGGCAGCGTTTCCCATGAATGGAGGGCGTCCACACAACAGAAAAAACAAGGTCCCTCCAATGGCGTAGATATCTGCCCGTTCATCAACCTCCGAGGCACGCAGCTGTTCAGGAGCCGCGTACTGCGGAGTCCCCATAAACGTGCCAGTTTGCGTTAAAGATGATTCGGCGACGAATGATTTGGCCAATCCAAAGTCGCCAATTTTAACCCGCCCCTGTTGATCGATAAAACAATTTGACGGCTTCAAATCACGATGGACAATCCCTACCTCATGCGCTGCGGTGAGACCAGCAATCACATCGAGCACATAATCGACAGCCCGTTTTATGGGAATTGCACCTTCGGACTTGACGATATCATCCAGCGTCCCCCCCGTCATCAACTCCATCGTGATATAAAACTGGCCCTGGTGTTGGCCAGCTTGGTAAACGAAAGTCGATCGGGGATGGTTGATCGATGCCGCAACCTGGCTCTCTCGTTGAAAACGCTGAATTGTCTCCTGAGTCGACTGCACGGATTTGGATAACAATTTTAAAGCAACCGTTTGACCTGTTTCAGAATGAACTGCTTTGTAAACGGTCCCCATTCCTCCTTGGCCCAGCTCTGTAACAATCCGAAATTGCCCGACAAAACTGTTCTCCGGCAATATAGCTTCGCGGGCTCGATCTCGTTTTGAACCATAAATGATGGTTGCATCAATTTTGTCAGGAGTCTTGCGTGCTTTGACAGAAAACGCCTCGGTGACCCCGATCGAGCCCCCCGCTTCGTCCAATTCGAGTGCTGAAAGTTTCTCCTTGAGCGCAGCCAAAGGCGAACCGCAATTGCTGCAAAAATGCGGCACGCCGTTCACCGACGAGAGCTGGTTTTTACAAGTTGGACACTGGATTTGCATTGACGTGGCTCAAAGAAGCGAAAAACCGCAATTTCGTGTTATTAGATCTAACTCAATCATTTGACGATCCGCCAAATTCGAGCAGAATCGAATCCACGTCTTGGACATTTAGGTGGAGAAAAGCAAAGCCAAATGTTACGGTTGCGATCAGTTTAGCAGGTCACCCATCTTATTGTTAAGAAACCTTATTACTCTAAAATCGGGTTGCCGATAAAATCGACATATTTGGCGAGGATCAAGATAGATCACGATGCACTTCCGCGATTGCCGAAGATCCCTTTAGGAGTCTCTTCTCTTCGTTCGTTTGTAACATTGATTGATTGAGAAAAAACCGTGGCTGAAAGATCAAAATACCAACAAAAGATTATTAAGAACTACTACGATAATCGCGAAACTATCTCGCTCCAGCGGGCTCAGGAAATTGTCACAGAATTGTACCTTTCCGAGGGCAAGAAGCGCCAAAAGTATTGGAAGTCGCTTGAAGGTCATTTGTTAAAACTTGAGGTCAAACAACAGACAATTGACCACTTGATCAAACAAGACGATCCTCAAATGGCCGCTCAACTGGTTACCAAACTCGGAAAAGAATCCGCGTAGCCGACTGCCGATCCTCTCGACGCAACATTCTGGACCAGCATGCTTTCAGACGAACAAATAAAACGGGCCGAATCAAAGATTTGGATGGTACAGCTTGCGACCGCAGCAATCATGTCAACCACTGTCATCCTGACCCCCATCATGCTCATGATTGTTCAATGGGAGACGTTAACCGGTCCCGCCAAAATGCTGACGACGATCGCAGGCTTTGCGGCGTTTTGCCTCTACTTAATGTCAACGGTTATTTCGATGATCTTTTCATCTAAACCAGCAGACCATTTGTCTGATGATGCGGCAATTGATTCAGTTTTTGGAATGCTGTCGACAGAAACGCTGATCCGCTTTGCTTTGATCAATGGAGCTGCTTTTATCAATTTATTGGTCTTCATGGTCGAACCTCACATTGCTTCTTTAATCGCTGCTGGTATCGGCTTGCTGATGATGCTCTTTTACTTCCCACGAAAATCAAAAATGGTCACCCTGATTGAAGCGAGTTTGCCCAAACAATCGGAATAGCCCCTGCGCATGAAGTGACCGGCCAATCAACAAAGTGTGTCGCTTCCAACACCGCCTCGCTACGGTGATACAGGCAAAGATCTCCGCTTTGGCCAATCCAGCATTTACTTTGGGTCAGCACTGAGATCGTTCAGGCCATTGCCGGTGCAACCGACCACTCTCTTACCAGGCTCGACGGCCCGGTTAACTTCAATCTCCACCGGGTCAGCCGCGTCCTGAAGACAAAACAACTCTAAAGCTCATTTTGATCGCGTCTCAAATTGAGTGTGTTTTGTGAAGAACAACCTTTCTCTTCTTGGTCGAGGTCATGGTTCTGTTCGCCTGTCTTTTTTGCACCCTTTAACCAAAGCACCGGGCAGTCTCAAATTGAGTCTCATAGATTAATCATTTGCGCTTTCACGGAAGATATTTCAACAACTTGCTGCGGTCACCCCCATCAAACAAATGCAGCGATTCGACCCCTTTCCCGACGGTCAGAATTGGCAAACATACGATCCGGCTAAATGTGGCATAATTATTTAAAAAACCCCAACTTTTACGTCATTTCACGCAGCTTCTCGTTTTGCAATTACTCAAGTAGTACAGCTAGAAGAACCGGATCTTAAGCAGGCCAAATCAACCGATGTTCACCCATTTGTGTAGCTTTGGTTCGACCGGGTGCTATGTTAAGTAAAGCTTACGCGCGACGACGGAGTGTTTCTGCGTAATTCGGGCGAATCAAGGAGAGGATTCGCGTAGACACCTGAATTTTGAAATCGCGGAATGATTTGACCCAACGTGTCGGGTCTTCCGCGATAAAGAAAGTGCAAGACAGAAACTGCACTTTTTAGGAAACTCCAATGGCAAAATACTACATTCAATCTGGCAAAGTTTCATTTGTTGTTTGTGCTTGCGATGTTGAGGGGGCCGCCCTCTGGACGATGCACCGGATTATGGACGAGAAAATTTGCGACTTCGAAGACGAGCTTATTTCTCAGGACATTGATCCATTCTCACTGCCGATTTCGGAAACCGAAATCACAGATGTCCCTGAAGCAATTCCTTATGAAGCGATGCTCAATGGTCTCGCTCAATTTGGAGAATCAATTCAAGTCAGTCAACGAGGTTTTGGACGAACAGATGCTGGCGAACTCCAAACCGAGGACATCTTTCAACAGTGGCGTCAACTCATGCAAGCAGTTGATCGCTTACACGACCGGTTGGGATAGTCAGCCTTGGTCAAAATAGTCCAGTGAACAGCACGCGATTAAGACCCATTCGCGGCCCACTGCACGAGACGACGCAACCTAACAAACAAATCATTCGAGATTTATCAGCCCCGCGGCTTCAATTCGGGCTTGATGAGCATCGGCTTTAAACCGATCCATCTGACCACGCGAAACATCTTGGGCACACCTCTTCGGTCACCACAGGGCCGGACGCGATCATTGAGTGTTCTCCCGTCGAAGATTAATCCCCAACGCCGAAATCTTCGTTCCACAGCCGCATCATTAACTCCATTTCAGCTTGCTCATGCTGAGCCAAGGCTATGCAAAAGTCCTCAAAGCCCTCCGCGACTTTTTCGTAACCCAAATCGGGCACGCCTTCGTCATCGACTAACTGCTGCGATAGCTCAAAGACGACGCCGAGCTGGAGAAACAGCTTTTCATGGTCGGTTTGAAGTTCCCCCGCTTGTTTGCTGACGCGAGGGTTATCAACTTTGGCTTGACCAAAGTATCCATAGAATTCTTCAAGTGCAAAATAAGTTTTTAGCTCGTCCCTCAGGTCACCAAGAAGATCCGCTGCGACCCTGATCGACGGTCGGTCGTCATTATTCTTGGGGTGGAGCTGGGCATAGACGCGGTTGAGTTGACTGCGGAACTCAAAGTCGTCTTTTATTTCTTGAAGAAAAGCCACGTTGATGGTGACGCCTGCCGACTCGGCACCACCTTCTCGAAACTCAGTTTCTGAAAGCCATGTACTCATCAAAACCTCACTCTTGCATCCGCACCTCTAAAATTAGCGGAAGCTATCTAGAAATGTTGAAAGAGCTGGTGATTCACCAAGAAAAACCAACCTATATCACGAGTGCTTCTATTTTACGCTTGGTGCGATTGATTGCCAAATTTTTACATCGCTAGCCAATCAAGGGGTTTCGCGTTTCTCTGATACAATGCCGGAATTTCGGCCATCGTACCTGGAGCCGATGGAAATCAGTTAACCTTCTGTCGCTTTGCTGAAAACGAATTTCCCTTAGCAATCTCACGCCCCAACCAAAGTTTTTTGACAATGATTAGCCATGGCCCGTGGAAGATTAAACATTCCAACGATGTGTACGAGGATCCCTTCATCAACGTTCGCCTCGACGCAGTGGTTCGTCCTGATGGTAAGGACGGACAACATGTTGTCGTTGAAATGAAACCGGGCGTTTGCGTGCTGCCAATCGACGAGGATGAAAACGTCTATTTGACTCGCGAATTTCATTACGGCGTTGGTCGTTATTCAATTGAAGCGGTCTCTGGTGGAATTGAACCTGGAGAGGATCCAGACCTCACGGCCAAACGTGAGCTTCAAGAAGAAATTGGATTGGCAGCCGCACATTGGGAGCACGTTGGAACCGTTGATCCATTTACCACCATCGTGGTCTCACCTACCCGGCTTTACATCGTACGGGGACTCACGGAAACACCGAAAAACCCTGAGGGAACCGAGATCATCGAAACTGTAAAAATGCCGCTGGCCCAAGCAATTGAGATGATTGAGCGCGGTGAAATCACTCACGCCCCCACTTGTGTCGTTCTGTTACAGGCCGCGCGACGATCACACACTAAAACAAAATGATTAAAACTGGGGGCCGCCATACAACCGCCGATTGCTTACTTGCCCTTGCATCATTCTCACCTAAAACCAATCACTTATCATCGGTCGGGGTGGGCAACTCAGAATCCTGCGTGGATTGGTCCGGATTGGTTCCGGGCGGCAATGGGCCTCCGAGGTCATTTAGCATTTTCTTGGCCGGCCCGCGGTAAAGAAAGAAACCGTCGTGTTTGAGGGCAATTTCAAGAACGCCTCTGGCCTTGATGTCTTCTTTGAGTTCTTTGAGCACAGCGGCGACGTAAAAATCGATTTCAGGGGAAACGCCTCGCTTCGACTGGGCGCCACGTGCCAAAGCTGCTTTGGCTTGTTCAACATTTCCAAGCCGCAACTGGA
Organism: Mariniblastus sp.; assembly: GCA_029247405.1. Taxonomy (GTDB): domain Bacteria; phylum Planctomycetota; class Planctomycetia; order Pirellulales; family Pirellulaceae; genus Mariniblastus. The sequence goes on along the minus strand of JAQWLH010000204.1, from coordinate 24,564 downwards.
TGTAACCCAGTGCCGCTTGAGCGATCAAATTATTTGGCAAGGCACGGTAATTTCGCAAAGCGATTTCTAAAGCCAATTGACGTTTGGCTTCGTCAGCACTTTCGATCAGAGCAAGCGCGTACATGTTGGTCGCGTCGAAGTTATTGGGGTTTGCTTTGGCGAGTGCTTCGTAATGAAACTGGGCGACGACATAAGAGCCTTTCGCAAAGGCAATTTTAGCTTTGAGGTTTTTCGAAAACCCAGACTCTTTATTGATCGCTTCGGCCTTTCCAATCGAATCGCTCGCCGTCGGGAAATCTTCCTTGTTGACGAGCCAACTGGCATACTCCAACTGAACCTGTGGATCCTCAGGGTACTGAGATGCAGATTCCACGACCCATTTACCGGCTTCTTGGGAATCACCTGCTTGCTGATACCAAGTTGCCAAGACCGACTCCGGGGCACGAGTTTTCCCGAACTTGCCTTTTAGCTTTTTCAAAATTGCTAAACTTTTTTCAATCTTCTTCTCTCGAAAGTCAAGCTCCGCCTCAATCATCATGACCTTGGGGTTGCCTTCCAAATTTAGCTTTTGCTTTTCCAACAACTCCCTCGCCGCAACCAACCGCTGTTGCCGCATCGCTACATCAATCATGCCGTCAATGTATTGAACGGTATAAAACTTTCTGGTTTTTTCGGAAACCTGTTGTTCGCTCAATAAGGCTTGCATTTTTTCCAAGTGCACCAAACTATCAGTCACGCGACCTTCGTTAATCGCCAATCTTGAAAAGGCTGAATAGACCGCCATACTCGTCGGATAATTATTTGCTGCTCGCTCCAATAATTGACGGCCTGTTTTCTGATCTTTGACAACAAAACTGAGGGCGGCCAACAACAAGTCAGAAGGGGGAAACTCAGGATCAGCTGCTACTTGCTCGTCAAAAATCTCCACTGATCGTTTTACATTCCGGCCTTGAAATTCAGTGATCGCTTCTTCAATTACCGAATTAAGCTTTGGGCTATCTTTCAGCTCGCTCGGAATCAGATTATTCATTTCAGCCATCAATTGATCGAACAACTTGACGGACGTCGCTCCCGCCTTGCTTGCACCGCTTGCTGAATCTGCCTGAGCAGCGCCACCCGCACCGATCGTCGGCTTGGTCTTACTACCGTCGAGTTGTTGAGGAGGGACGAAGCCAGACCCTCCATCGCTTCCGGGCGTCTGCCCCTGACCGAGGGAAACCGACATCCCGATCATCGCAGTCGCCATTAAAAAACATCGCACTAGTTTCATTTGATTTGATTGTTGTTTACGCATTGGACTCTTAATTTGCTAAATGTTTTAACCCGAAACGGATTGAATCGACTGCCTTGTAAAACTATCTGTGGCGATTGGCTGAAACCGAACTCTATCGCGAATCCCGGTAGGCTGTCAGATCAACAGCCTCTAAGATCCTCGATGTTGCATTGGAACGATTCAAGACATAAAAATGCAAACCTGAGACCCCCTGGGCAACTAATTCCTCTGTTTGCCTAATGGCCTGATTCACACCTGCCTCAAATTGCCCCTCTTCCGTGAGATCTTTTCCCAGTGCATCGACTAATGTTTGGGGAAGCTTCGCTCCGCACAGCGTGGTGATGCGCTGAACCTGCTTCAAATTGGTCACAGGAAGCAGACCGGGAACAATAGGAATTGTGATTCCACGTTCAACGCAGAGATCACGAAAGCGGAAAAAATCATCGTTGTCATAAAACAATTGAGTCACAACTGCATCAGCCCCGGCGTCAACCTTGCGTTTAAGGTTATCCAAGTCAACATCCAGAGACGGAGCTTCGACATGCTTTTCCGGGTATCCCGCAACCATGACCCCAAAGCTGTTAAAGTCAGCGCGAATCAAATCAACCAACTCATTGGCGTACCGAAATCCACCTTCGGTACGATGAAATTCTTTTTCGCCTTGGGGGGGGTCTCCTCGCAAAGCAACGATGTAATCGACTCCCTGCTCTTTTGCCTGAGCTAAGTACTGCCTCAAACCTTCAGCTGTACTCCCAACGAGCGTTAGATGAGACGCAACCGGCACATTGAATTGCTCTTTGACTTTGCCAATGATCTCTAACGTCTTGCCCTGTGTCGAACCACCAGCCCCGTAAGTACACGTCACAAAGTCTGGTGAAAATCGCATCAGTTTTTCAACATGCTTGTAAAGACTCTTTTCTCCCGCGGGTGTTTTCGGTGGAAAAAGTTCAAACGAGACAGCTCGCTTGGTTTGAAAAAGTTGGCTGAGCGACATTGGGACCAAACGAAGAAAGTATTGAAAAAAACGCTAAAGCGACTCTTTCCATGATATTCTCTGATTCAATCATGAGAAGGGCATTTCCACCGTCGTGACAGGACAACGACCCTGACAGCCATGTATTTGAACGTTTTAAAGACTTAAGGGATCACTTGAGAGGTCGTCCGGCCGTTCGTGCCTAGTCAATTTGTACATATCATGCACTAACTGAATGTCGCAGGGCCGTTGCACCACATTGCGTCGGAGGAACATTCTTTGCTGTGTTGTGATGATGACTTCGGCCGGTAAATCACCCACCTCACCAAAGGTCCGTGCGTAGTTCACAAAACTTGGCACGTTGGTCGTGGCAAAACCGTAAACCATACTTGCGACTCCAATCGTTTTGCCCGTGAAAATACACGTATTGATTGCTGTTTTTGAATAATCGCCAATGACGCATCCAATAAACTGAGTGCCGGTGGTAACTTTTTCAGCCCCGTATTGCATGTTGACAATCCCATATGTGTTTTTGAGGTCGCTGTTACAGGTTCCTGCACCAAGATTGATCCAAGATCCAAGATAGCTATGCCCAAGAAATCCATGGTGTTGCTTGTTGGTGAAAGCCTCCAGCACACAGCCTTCGATTTCACCACCAATTTTGCATGTGTGCGAGATGGAAACACCGTCTTTGATTGAGGCGTGTTCTGAGATGCGAGTTTTCGGTCCGATGTAAACCGGTCCACGCAAAAAAGTAAATGGACCAATTTTCACTTCGTCATCGATGACGATCGGGCCATGGGTTGAATCAAAAATAACGGGATCATTAATCTGAACACCTTGGCCAACATAAACTCCTTTATGCAGTTGCTCACAGCGGCCAAGCCCGACACGATGCTTAAGGTTTTCCCCAATACACTCAAGGTTCTCCATGATCACATCGTGTGGATATTTGAACAGCTTAAAGCCGTTTTCGGTGACCGTTGAATGAGGCTGCAAACTCAATTCATCAATGATCTTATGCCAACTACTCATCTCGCTGGAGACAAACAATCCTGTCGGAACAACTGCAGCAGAGGTCGCTCCCTCTGAGTGAAAAACTTGGATTGACTGATCAGATTCTGCCTGCCCCATGATACTTTGGAGCCTCCGCACATTGGCAACCGAAGGCGCTAGACGAGCATTAACGACCAAAGTCCACTTCAATTCAGGATCCAACTCGTTTTGGAAATCAGGATAATCAAACTCTTGAACCGATTTTAAAAATGGCCGCACCAGACCAACAAGATTCCCCTCGAATGCGCGAAGCCAATCAACCAAACGGTAGCTGCCACAACTTATTCCATAAGCTGGGCGTCCAATACTAATGGGCGAAAGCTTCTCCGTTCCAGCATCTTCAAAGACAATGATATTCATGTTGGAAATAGCGACCCATTCGGGAACGCGTCGGTCAGATGAGCAATAATCAAGTTGTTTTGTATCAACAATTGACAGTCATTCAATGTCAGATCTGCCATAGGCGAGAGAACAACTCTTGGTGACGGTTTTTACGACCGTCGGCGTAAACAAGGTAAAATACCCAAGAGCAATAACGCCGTAAAAAAAGACGACTCGGAATCCCCAAGCCGTCTCTATAAATTTGCTCCAAGTAACGTGCAGGTTACTTGTTCTGGGTTCCCGTCGGAGCGGCCGCTTGAGCGGCTCCCGCGTTCATCGCTTTGGTGACCATCGAGGTCAGGTCCAGACGATTGTGGTAGACGACAGCGCGGTTCACACCTTTGATCACTTCGTCACGTTTCGTCTGATCAATGTCCTGACTGTCGAATCGAAGGACCAATGAAATATTGTTTTGAGTAGCGACACTACTGACGATACCCTGCATCTTTTGATAAGTCGCGTAGTAAATCCTGGCTTCGCGGTTAAGCAGCCCAGCTTCCGCTTGACGAGCTTTTGTTCGTAGCGCGGCCTGTTGAATTTCGAGGTCGCCCTCAAATTTGTTTCGTTCCGCCGTTCCAACTTCGTACTGTGTCACCTGTTGGGCGCGACCCTTAATTGCATCTTGCTCTGCAGTGATATCTACCTTGAGGCGTTCAGCCTCAGCTTTGATGGACTGCATCTGAGCTGTAAACTCCAGATTTTCTTTGAAGACTTTTGCTACGTCCAAGATTGCAACCAATCCAGCATTGGCTCCCTGAGCGTTTGCGGTTTGGTTTACCTGAAAAGAAACTACCGCAGCGATTGCGACTAATACCAATTTGGTGATTTTAGATTTCAAGACTCGTCCTCCCTGACTGACGAAACATTGTGTTGAACTGTTTCTGACAAACGATCCTTCGTCTGCCATTTATATTTTGCCTTTACACCGTTGCGATTCGGCAACGCTTGCGACGTTTGCTGTCCGCAACCGCCATGCCACAACTCATTAAATTCTGCTTGAATTTGACAGTTGTCTTTTTCGTCGCAAAAACCAATGGTTAAGAATCAAAAAACTTGATGACCTGTGCGGTCGTTTTCAATTCACGCAATTTTTGCATTAATGTTTGTAAAGATTACTCACTAATCAAGCAATGGAACTTGATCGGTTTTAGTGAGTACGACGATGCGGTAGCTAGCGTTATTGCACCAGCAGTCAGAAGCTCGCTGGCAACCGCTCTGCCTCAACCTCCCGCGCCCGCCAGTTTGCGATGGCAATTAAATCAAGTGATTGTCAGCCAAACATCAATCGTTGTTACCCTCTTGTCGAATCCCATGCCGTTATCGGAATTAGAACCGAGGCTTCAGATCATGGTAGAATCAGCGGGAATCAATCGTTTGAAACCAAGCAGGGCGACATTAATGAGTACCGTACGACTTCGCCCCACGTTCGTGATCAAGACTGATTTGGATTCAATCGAAACAATGAAACGCATCGGCCAGATCCTCGCCAACAACCCTGATCGAGTCGTTGGTCAACTTAAGACCAAGCACGCGGTGATTTCAATTGCGAATCGCAATCGACATTTCTGGTCCCCCTGCCTCAACCTCGATTATCGAGAATCCGACTCCGGCAACGCGTTGTTTGGTCGTTTCAGCCCCCACCCGAGTATCTGGACCGGCCTGATTTTTGCTTATTTATCTTTGGGCGTTTTGGTGTTCTTTTCTTTGATCCTCGGATTATCCCAGCAACTCTCCGGACAAAGTGCTTGGGGATATTTTCTCTTGGCACCCTGGATTTCAATTGCAGTGGTTCTTTGGCTTGGGTCACAAGCCGGCCAGCGACTTTCATCCGATGAAATGAAAACCCTGAAGCAGTTGATTGAAAACGGAATTCGAGAGCCTGCCTAACAGGACTCCCCAAATGGCCAAAGTTCACGCCAGCAATGATTCCAGAAATGCGTCATCCAGATCATCAAGAGGCCTCCCGAATGATTTCGCATCCAATACACACAGCCGCGTAGGGAATCACATTAAGCCGCGCCATCGGGACTTTCTTACCGCAGTCGACACACACTCCAAACGTTCCTGATTCAATGCGCTCAATTGCTGATTTTACATCAGCGAGGATATTTGCTTCATTTTGGCTGATCTTAATGTCAGCGTTGATTTCTTCACTGGTATCGGCATCGTGCTCATGAGTTGCGAGGCGGTTAATGTCAATTTCTTGTACCAGCTCTTCGACTTCTCCACTTAAACGATTCCGAAGCTTATCAAGCTGATCTCGGTAAGCTTCTAATTGACTCGTGTTCATCTCTTATTTCTCCAGTTTAAATATTAAGTGAATAAGTAAATTGTTTTGATTTGCAGCAGGTGAAATGGTGATTTCTAGAGCAACGCATCAGGCCAAACAATCATTACATTGCCCAGCAGGAAAACCATGTGCCTTGATAACAATGCCTGATCGAGATTGCTGCAACTTTCGAAGCCACTTAACGGCCGCTCGCGATTGCTTCGAGTCCGATCGGCAGGAGGGTTCAGCCGCAATGTTGCTTGCAGCCTTAACGTCCTTCTGGGTCTGAGTCGGCAGCGTGGTTTGCAGCGCCGTTGGGCGGTCAACCATCGCGAACCAGCGATGAGGTTCAAAACATGAACTGGCAAGCAACAGCACCAGGATCAACAACAAAACAACCACCAGCCCAATCCATCGGTGTCGATGATCAACAATTGGGCGAGGATGATTTGTGGACATGTCAACGGGCTAATCGAAACGTGTTCTGATGCATTTTTGAAATGCAAACGACATACCAAGAGGGCATCAGCAGAAACACACCTCATAAAAACGGCAATGCTCGAACTTTTCGCATCGAGAGGCAAGCACTCGATGCTGAGTTGGGCCCGTCTGGGTTTGATCGTGCCAATTCGCACGGCCAGCCCCACTCGCAACGGCCTACCCCGGGGATAGACCTTTGACTTCGATGCTGCCTTTGAACTCGCATCCAGCTTCAGAATGTATCATCACAGCGCGGAAATTCGCTAATCACTTCCAGCTCGAAAACCCGTGATGTCATCGGGGGTCAATTTTCGTTGATGGATCGCGGATGCCACCAAGACGTGATGACAACCAGCTTCGAGCAACGCCTGAACATCCGCCGCTTCTCGAATCCCACCCCCTGAAATTAACGTCATGTCCAAGAGTTGACTTTTGATTTCCTGGATCAAAGGGCCGACACCATCATTGATGCTGGCCACTCCTTTCATGGTGCCAACAGAATCGAGATCCAAAACAATTAAGCTTCGAACTCCTTGATCGTAGGCATGCTGAACTAACTCAAGTGGAGTCAGTCCAACCAATTCTCCCCGCTGCGTAATCGTCTGACCTGCCTTCTGGTCCAAACTAAAAATTGGTTCAAGATCAGATTCAATGAGTTCTTTCAGCTTCGCAAACTGATCCAGACTCGACATCGTTTCCGAAGAAAGGATGATTCGCAAACGCTCCGGCTTCTCAATATTTTCACTGATCTGTCTGAATCGACCTTCCAAAAACCAATCGGCATCTACCCAAAGACCGAATCCGTGATTTAACAATTCGTTGTAGACTTTCCAGTTTGGGTTAGCGCCTGCAAAACTATCGATGTCAGCCAAATAAAGCCAATCACACCCCGTCTGATTAAAAATTGCCTTGGCGACGTCGAGAGGTTGGCTGCTGAAAGTCAGCGGTGTTTCGACGGGCCGATATTCATCTCGATTCCCAGCTTTGGCCAGTACAATCTGCCCGATCATCAGATCGAGAACGGGTACTACGGCATAGATATTTTTGGACATCAACTTTGACCAATTTGTCGACAGGAAGCTTAACGGCAGTTTTAAATTCTGCTTTCAATTTTGAACAGCCATCGACTTGGTTGATTATTCATGGTTCCAAGCCGTTTGTCAGAATTGGCGATTCGTCGCAGCCGCATGCGAACTAGCCAGAAATCTGAGGCACCTGAGGGACATCAGCGAGGAGCCGGTTTTTTGACAACTGGCCGAAAACGAGTCTTCTAGAGGCCTTTATTGGCATACAGCGGCATGTACCGGTAGTAGACTTCGAGAGTCATCACGGCCAACGCGGTCGTATACAAACGACCTCCTACTTTGCCATGTTGGTCAGCAAAATACCAACTGCCATCGGCATGGCCATTCCCATTGACTTGGGTTTGAATCAGATAGTCTCGCAACTGGGTGTTCCATTTATTCCAGTCGGGATCCTGACGATGATGGAGGGCAAGAGTTGCGTAATAATTGAAATACATGTCCGTTCTTGATGGGCCCTGACCAACGAGAAACTGCGCCCCTAATTCTTGTCTTCCATCTTCGAGCGCTGCACCGAGATACATCTTCGAAAGCATTCCCACAGCGGTCGTTGTATCTGTTTGGTTATCGGGGTTCTGATAACCATACCGGCCATCACTGCTGGCGAGTGAATCCAGAAAATCTTCAGCACGCTCCCAAGTCACTTCACCGGATTCGAATCCAGCTCGCTCACAACTCTTGAGTGCGATGATTTGCCAGCCCGTCACCGTCATATCGCCTTTGGTTCCGGGAACGTATCGCCAACCACCCTGCTTGTGCTGGGCTGTCTCAATGTATTGCCGACCTAAATCAACCATCGCACTGAGCCCGGTATCACGAGTCATGATGTACGCCTCAGCAAGTGCAATGGTCGCGATTGCGTGGGAGTACATTCCTGATTGGCCCTGGACAAAACTACCACCGTGAGGCCCAATCCGAATTTTTCGTTTCAAAAACTCAATCGCCTTGTGAACTTCCTCTTGGTACGGCCCTGTATTTTGAGTGTAACCTGCTCCAAGCAGAGTCATCATCGCCAGACCTGTCGCTGCAGTCGTTGATTCTTGAAGTCCTTGATTTCGACAAGCTCCATTGCACTGCCCATCATCATGTCGAAAGTGCCAGCTGCCATCTTTGCGTTGGTGGTTAATGATCCAGCGAATACCATTCTCAACCGCAAGTTCGCTGGCCCTTGATCCACCGCGGCTTGCTGCCAGGCGTGCTCGTGATGACTCTTCTCGCCCCTCAAGCCCACCTCCGCTCGGCAACGTTGCTTTGGGTGCGATCTTGACCTCCGAATCAATCGGGCTCGGCTCAATCGCATCAGTGGCGATATTTGGAACGATGTCGGTCGTATCAGCCAATTCTAATTTGTCTTCTGTTGCACTTGCATCAAATGCTTTTTCCAGCGGGGACTGGCTGTCATCCGGGAGCTCAATTTCCATGGTTTCCGGAATTTCAACTTCGCTCGGCTCCATCGGTGTCGGCATTAATTCAAAAGCAGCGATCAAGCTAAGTTTTGGCTCTGGAGCAGTTTTCGTGTAAACAACCAACGCGAGCGTTAAAAAAATCGCCAGATGAACCACCATGCTGACCAGAAAGGAGGGCACGGGGATCATCCGCTTGCTGGCCGTCGCGTCGAGTAACGTTCCCTCTTCATCTAGGTCTTGCTCGAGGACGATTTGCCTCAGCGATTGACTGAGCAATACCTCATCAATGGGCGGGCTCTCTAAAAGCCCAACCAAGGGGCTAGTTCTCTGGTGCCTTGATGGTTTGCTAGATTCCTCAGCGACTCGCTGTTTCTCAGAAGCCGCCTCGGCATCTTTTTGGGCCATTCGCGTAAGCAAGTTGGCGACTAAGGGATTGTTTTGCTGCCCTCCCGGTCGCCGGCGTGAGCGTGGCTTAACGGTTTCCAGCTCCCGCTTTTTCCCCTGTCGAGCCGGCGGAGGCTGATCCTTTGAGTGACGAGGAGCCGCTGCCCCGGTCTTGAACGCCCCCAAGCTAGAACCATCGTTCGGCAATGATGAACCGTTCGAATTTGGTTGCTTCGTCATGATGGACCCTGAGTATTGGCATTTCAAAACTGCTCACGCCAGCATCGTTTCGGACTGACCATCGTTGCTTAACGAGGTCGTTCCATTTGAGCATGGTCAAAACCGAGCATCTGAAGTGCGTTCCCTGCGCTTCAAATATAGTTAGCCGCCATGGGGTTTTTCGGTTTTCGCGAGGTTTTAGGATGAGTTTGAATTCAGAAGTGCGGGATTTAACTGCGCTAGCCTGTCAAAAGAAGCATTTTTCGGCCACTTCAAGTCACTTTTTGCGCCGCAGCTTCCCCGATCCTCTGATTTGGGCCAGGCATTTCACATTACCTGCTGAGGCCTGGTTTTAGCCAAATCACAGACGACTTGCTCGTTACTCTGTCGTCGTAAGAGCAGTTTCGAATCTTAGCAAATGAAAATCCGTTGCCCGTGTTTGCAGCCCATGCTGAAAACCTGACAAATCCTTCCGGGCGTCCCGTTCCTGAGCAGCCGTCCAAACATTTCGATCGTCAAGGATCCGACGCTTCAACCCGAACGCCCAGGTGGTTGTCGAGTCGATTGAACTCGCCGCAATGATGTCGAGTGGAATCGCAAGCTCAATCGTCCAGGAAGTTTCGTCTTCTGATTGACTGACAAACCAATCTGGATTCCAGCCAATGCTTCCAGCACAACCTTCACGAACCCAGCCTCGATGATCGACCACAAACTGATACGCCGACCGGTAATCACGATCCACATCGATTGTCAGTTCAACCCTGTCACGTCGTTTTAGGTCGGCGTCGCGAGGCCTCGCACTTTTTCGAACATTGTAAAAGTGACCGCGAATTTTCTGACAAGTCAGCCCCACGTAAAGGAATTCCTCGTCATGCGCGAACAGCACGATATCGGATTTTGGATTGACTTGATTGGAAAGCCTTACATCTGACATCACGACGTTACCAGTTTGAACGGCCGATTTCCAACAAGCCTCATTGAGGTATCCATCGAGAACGGGTCGAGTTTTTGACTTGGAACAAACAAGCGGATTGACCCCGCTCTGCGTTGGGGCGCTTCCGTTAAGTGCTAATTCACGTTGAGCAGCCAATGAGACGCCGGCGCCGGTGTATTCTTTTTTTTGCTCCAGAACTTTCCATTTCCGCTCATTTGTGATTGGTCCACTGATTTGCCGAGTCAATTGAACATCCATGAGTTTGTATTGACTTCCAGCAACCAACTCCGGATCTCGCCGACCAAGTTGAGTTAAAAACATCCCCGCTTTTCGATGCCGAGCGTCGAAGAAAGCCTTTCGTGCACTCGCAAGGGCTTCTTCAGGAATTGTCTCGCTGTGCCCTGCCAGGGCGATACTCGAGTCGTTCTTCCCACTCATCGTCGGATCGTTGGTTGGTATCCAGACCAACTGGGAAACTCCCTGCCCTGCCACTGACGCGGGCGCTGTTGCAAAACGATTATCTGAATTGCCAGTCTTGACGGCTCCCGTTTTTACATCCAATTGCCCTGACTTCATTCGATTATTAAGCTCAATTTGCCCATACTCATCGCTACCGTAGTAATGCGCCAACCACGTCAATGCGGCCGGTGTGAAGGCATGATCGGACCATCGAGAAACAAGCATCTCTGCCGAACCGGCGGCGAGTTCCATTTTCCCATCAGCAAGATAACGTTCAGCAAGTTGCAGCAACCACACTCCAGCGACATCACTCTCCATTTTCATGGCATACGACTGCACCTGGCGTCGCCAAACGAGAAAATCTTGCGGCGTAACAGCTTCAAATTTCAAAAACTGATTGAATGTCTTCTGCTTGCTTGAAGCCTGTAAAATCGAAGTCAAGTTCCCATGTCGTTGATCGGAATGAGACCTTACGGGAACACTGTTTTGACTCAGACCTGACAACAGATTCGAAGCTTTGATTCGACCATTGTTTGATAACTCAACAACGCGATAGATGGTACTTTCGTCGGAAACAATGGACTTATCCATGATGGCCCGGCTAATCGCAATCTGATCTTCCATGAGCATGCCCGTACGCGGCAAAAGTTGTGTTGGATCAATGCTTACCGTACCTGCCCTATCGAGAACGGCCAGTCGATTGACTTGCCAGGTTTTTAATCCGACGTCCGTCATTTGTTGTTCGAAAGCATTTTGATCGACTGATTTTCGAACTGCATCCTTAACCAAATTAGTTAACTGCAGGGTTTCCGCCGGGGCAGCATCCTGACTTGTGTTAAGCACAATAATGCTCGGCTGAAGAGTTCGAATGAATCGAACCAGACGACGGATTGCCACGGTCGACTCTCCACCAAGATTCACTCGTGTTGAAATGGTGTTTCCCAGGCGGTCGACCGCCTGGGTGCTCGTTTGATGTTGCTTCGCCGTCGCTTCAAGAATGACCGAAGCACAAAGACTATTCCCTTCGGAAGCGTACTTGGAAAAGACCTCGAAAGGAACCGAATCAACATCAGCACTGACGACCATCACAGCAACTCGACGCTGTTTTCCGCGCTGGACTGCCCAACTTGAACCACCGTCTTTCGTTGCCAAAATTGTTCCAAATGCCCCGACGGCCCACCCAGTTTGCCCGTCCGCAAAATAAAGCCTGTTGATGCGATTGGGGGTCGGCATCCGAATACTTGCGGTCTCTCCTGTGGTGCGATCGAGGCTGAACAAGTAGGTCCCCGGATCCCCCGTAAACCAAACTTTATCTGGCGTGATCGCCAGAGCCCGCAAGTCAAACTGTTTGACAGCATTAGTTTTCACTTCTCCAGTGGAGGAGGGGTAGCCCGGGAACTCAATCGGCCGCCATGACTTTCCACCGTTGGTGGTTTGCAAAACCGAACCCTTGACGCCGACCGCCCAACCCAAGCGATTATCAGCCATCTCAAGCCGGGAAATCTTCTCAGGAGTGTCACCCAAAATGACCGCTGACTCAAACCGGTCACCCTCAAAAACTCCAATTTTGCCATCGTAACCAAGCGTCACCAAACCTTGGGAGGTCTTGGCTGCGTCGGTCCAGCCAGAAAATTTTTCAGACGACCGACTGGACCAAGTTTGCCCTCCATCGGAAGTAAAGAAGACGCCAGTCGCAAATAAGTTACCGCTCTCCCCAACCGCCCAACCATTGAGGTAATCGGAAAAATGAATCTTGTTAATTCTCGGAATCACAAGGCTTCTAACTGATTCCCACGTCTGACCCCCATCGCTGGTCCGCATGACCACCGCTCGCGAACGTCCCACGTAAGGAACACTGTATCCGCCGGCAATCCAGCCATGATTTTCGTCGACAAAATGAACGGACTCAAATCGAATCCGAATGGGCTGCGTCGCAGAAGCTCCATCAGAGATGGAACCAGAGTGCCTCGTCCGCACCCCCGATCGCATGTGATTGAGTTTCTGCTCCAGAGTCAGATCATCTGAAATAAAGTCACTCACTTGGGATATCTCGCGCCAATGGCCACCGCCATCGACCGTCCGCAGAATCACACCTTGCGCCCCAACCGACCACCCCAGGTCGGCGTTAAGAAAAAATACATCCGTGAGTTCTGCGTCTTGCTTCCAGGAAGCCGGCAGCGATTCATGAGGCAGGTCGTAATCAGCAAATAGCTTCGAAGTTAATAATAGGACCAATACCAAACTGGTCACGATTGACCGATGGAGCGTCAAAGACCCAAAGGTATTTAATTTGCCTATCATTTTCCCGCCGCATTTAAATTAAAAATTGCGGCGAAGTCTACCAAGAACGCTGGCATCAGCCTATAGAAAGGACGCTAGCGGTATTGGCAAAATGCAGAGTAAACCATCTCTCTTTCGATGACTGGAAAGAAAAACCTCATCTCTGCAAGCAATCAAATTTAATAGTCGCGGAATTGAAAAACTAAACAACCCAAAAACAACATCGAGAGCATGAAAAGTAATCCACTCCAAAGTGGTGACCAGGGATCGCTGACTTCAAATGTCTTATTCAAATCAACGTCCGCATTGGCTTCAGAATCACCTGAAGCGGAGAGGTAAGAAACAACTTTGTAGAACTCACCCGGTTTTGGGCAAATCTTATAAAACGGGCGCAAACCATACCGATAGAGCTTTTCAATCCAACCTCCGGGCGGCGAGTAACGGACTTTCATTTCGCCATTAGCCAGATCGTACTCAGTGGCTCGGTCGGTATTGTCGCAAACCCACAGCTGGTTTTCGTCGTCAAACGTGAATGCACAAACTTCACCTTGCCCAATAATATCGGCTTTTTTCATTTGTTCATCGGATTGTGTGTCCAACAACCACAGATTTCCATTTCGGTAGAGCGTGGCGAAGTATCGCCCGTCAGCCGAACCGCGTATTTCTTCGATGGCAGTACGATTCTCAGGTTGGTATTCCTTTTTCTCAGTCACCGTCTCCGCATCAACGGTGATGACTTGTCCGTTTCCAAATGCGAGCGCAATCGTGTCGCCTTGGTAAGCAATCCGGCAAGTCATTGCTTCACTAAAGCCAAGGTCCAAATCAAGCACAGCGTGCTGCTGATAAGAGTAGGACGGCTTGGGATCGTCCGTCTCGTTGGCGGTAGACGAGTCTTCTGATTTGAAAATCTTCAGCTGACCACGACGATAGACAGCAATTTCGTCTCGCAAGTGGTTGTAGTCCACATGCTTGGAGGAACGAATGGCCAAACCATTTTCCGGGCCAAGAGGTTGAAACACCTCCAGTTGTTCTTGAGATTCATCAGCTTCTTCGGCAGCAGCTGTTTGCCGGGACAACTCCTTATCCTGAGCTTGAGCAGTCGCTGGGTTGTCGGCGTTCTTATCGACTTGAGCTTCTTCCTCCGGAAGATTTTTGGATTTAGCCTTTGCAAACAACTGATCCAGTTTGGCTTGATCCAGCCGATAAAAAGAACCATCCGATGAAGCAACAATCACCCCCTTGTCCGTTGCAAACGCTCGCACGGCATCGATCGGGAAGAAGCCAACGTCCCTAAATTCGGGTTTCCCACCGTCATCGACTTTCGCAACAAACATCCGCTTTTTGCCTGATGACAGTGACTTGCCAAACTCGTAGCTGCTAGAGATAAGCTGTGAATTACTCTTGTCGTAAATCGGTTCGAGGAAATTCAGGATTCCCGGAAATGCGGGAACTTCTCGAAGTGAAAACATAAAAGAGTTAACGGCAAATTGGATTTCAACCTGCTCTGTCATATTCGAATCAAAGGCAGATTGCCAAGCTTGATCATTGCCATCCCACGCCTTCAATCGGTGAAGGATATCAGCAGAGAAAACTTGGTCATTAACCGGCAGCAAGGCTACCAATTCGCTGTTCTTCATCTTTCGATCAAAAGGACTAAACGCTGAGCCGATTGAAAAACAAAAGGCCCAAAACAAGAGCGTCAGGATGACGGAAACGATTGGACTTCGCCACACTAAACCCACCACCGCCGAGACTGCAAAATAGATTGCGAACACGATGACATAAAGCGGGATACTCAGTAGCATCGCTCGATCCCAAACCCCCATGCCAATCCCCATCCAGAGCCAGAGGCCGCAAAACAAGTACGTCGCGCATAGCGCGATAAATGCACAACCGCCAAAGAACTTGGAAACAAATAGTCCCCAACGTGAAATTGGTTTACTTAGCAATAGGTTCAATGACCCAGGTTCGAACATGTCGGGGATCATATTAGCCGTGACAATAATCGCGATCAGGAGTCCAATCGACAAAACAAGTTTTTCGAAATACCACGGAATCGAGACCCAAGGAACCGACGAAGTGAGCAATTGGGCAAATTGCTGGTGAGTCTGATTGATGGGAATCGGAAATTCCCAAACCGCATAATAAATTGTCAGGGCTGAAGCATTTCCTTTATCAATCGCCGGGGCCAAAGCAGTCGCAACCAAAAGTCGATTAAGCCGTTTGTTCCGAATCAATGAAAGGTTCTCAACCCCCAATTCAATCAATTCTTCGGCTTCCGATGGCAAGACGCGATCTACCCAGTCTTCTTCACGATAAAATTCGGGATTGGAAATAATGGTGTTCAGCTCATCAATCAATTTTTCCTGAACCAACATATCTTCGATCGCGGGAGGTGGGCCTCCAGGAACATCGTCTTGTTCACTGTCGTCGTCTGCTGGCTCGACGCTCTTAAGAACCTTGTCCCGGATCTTCTCTGGCAATAAGTCCCAGATTCTCGCAATGGGCTTTTTGGTCTCTCGGCCATCGACGACACGTCGCACCATCTGACCGGGATTTTGAACGTTAACATCCGAACTCAGTCGCCAATCGAGCGTTTCACGCAGGTGCAACGGCGCGATCGCCAGCAACAGCAACGTAATCAATAAGATCAGTACGTACAGAACTCGCGTTGCCATCGCGGCGCGAAACGAGTCTTTAATGATCGCAAGATAAGGACGCATCCAAAAAACTTTCTTGAGGGTTACTTAAGAACTTCGTCAATGCGGGCATTAACGTTAGCTGGGGATGAAGGGTCGGCAATAATTTGCAAGAACGCATCCTCAAGTGAGCTTTGTTTGCGTAACAAACGATGAATGCTGACTTGGTTGGTTCGCAAGCGGTCCACCAGAGCGTCGATCGCAGCTTGGTCTGAAAGCGTTAACTGCACCAAAAATGAGTCACTTGATTCGCCGGAAACGATCTCGAATTTGTGCCCCTCAAATGACCCATTAATCGCCGCTGGATCACCAACGACGTCGATTTCAAGCTGAACACCACTCGCACCCCCGGATGAATCAGAAACAAAATCCCCGATGGTGCTGACATCGCCGCAGTACCTGAGACAACCACGATCCAGAATCGCAACGCGATCGCAGACCATTTCAACCTCTTGGAGGAGATGGCTGTTGAGAAAAATTGTGACTCCGTCACCCTTGAGCCGCCGAATAATCTGACGCATTTCTGCCCGGGCTTGTGGATCAAGGCCATCGGTTGGTTCATCGAGAATCAAAAGCTTCGGGTCGTGCAACAGGGCTTGCGCCAGCCCTAGGCGTTGCAGCATCCCTTTCGAATACTTCTTACAGCGGTCAGTTGCTCGCTCCGCCAAGCCAACCAGGTCCAATAAGCCATCACGTTTTTCGTGAATTACAGATTTGGGTACGTTGCTGAGACTGCCATAACACTCTAGCGCTGTGTAGCCGTTGAGATGAGGTGGTATCCGCAGGTGCTCCGGCAAATAGCCAACCAATTTTCGGCCAGCACGACTTCCAGCTTGTTGCCCCAGCATGGATGCATCTCCAGCTGACTTTTTGATGATTCCAAGCAAGATTTTGATAAAAGTCGTTTTGCCCGCCCCGTTAGGGCCCAACAATCCAAAAATTTCACCACGATTAACGCTAAAAGTGACGTCCTTGAGAGCCTCGAACTTTTTCTTCGCGAAAATGCCCTCGCTGTAGGTCTTACCGAGTGAACTCGCTTCGATTGCAAATTGGCTTCGCTCATGGGCTGGCTTTTCTTGGGCCGCCTTTTCATGGGCTGAATTTGACTCGGATTCTTTGATCATCTGGCTCGATCGGGGCAGATTGAGAAACAAAAAGTAAAAATCGCCGAATTTTGGTTGGGCGCGGTGGTCCGATTATAAAGCCAATGGCACTTTGGGATAACGGGGACCAAGTGTAGATTGTACTCCGCGGACGCTCAGGTTGTTTCGGGCAACGAAAAACTTAATTTCAGCCAACTTATTAACCGGTATGACACCCACCCCTGACAATTCGAATCAGCTTTTAGCTGAGCCAGAAATTTTAATTTTTGAAACCTCGCCTTTCGGCACACTGGACGCAATTGTTCAGCACGATGGGCGAGCGGTCTATTTCTACCTCAACCAATCCCGTCAATCTTCAGTTGATTTTGGCACTCGAGCCTGTTGGGTTAGAAATCTGCAAATTGGACCGTTGGTGATCAATGAAGATGAAATGCAACAGGGCATTCCCCCCATGCTTTCCCGAACTCATTGCGTCTATCGCGAAGGGCAAACACTGCCAGACCCCGAGCAACTGTCCATCATCTGGCTCGAAGAGGGCAACGGAGCGGCGCTCGTCGAGACCGATGTAGCCGGTAAAGCCAAAACGCTTTGCCTCATTCCGCCCTGGAGTGGGTTGGAGGGCTTTCACGGCTACGCGCTGGAGTGCGCAATCGAAAGTCCCCTTTGTTGGCCCATGCCAGATAACGAAAAACTCGATACCAGGGTTATACGGGCCAAAGAGTTTTGGAATTCATTTCTGGATTCGATCGCGCTCCCGAAGGACTCCTCGCAACCATCCGCCCCCGATCCTTTTGCCGTCTTAAAATCGAGCCTTTTGGAATGTTACCAACCACGTTTTAATAACGAACAAAAAATTGAACCGAAGTATTTCAGTATCGGCGGAGAGACCTTTCCTCCTTGCGAACTTGTTCAATACTCGAGCGACCAATCGACAGTCCTTGCGACTGTTGGAATGTCGCTTTGCCCCCAACCTGCTGTTGAACTGTTTGCCAACAACCCGCCCCAACAACGTCGAATTGAATTGGCAATTCGAATGCCTGGGAATCTTGAGGAGGACGCTTCCCGGTCGCAGGTCATCGCCGAACAAATTGGCAAACTGGCGGGTTACCCTTGGCGCAATCTTACTTGGTTCGGCGCGGGACACACTTGCCAACTTCCAAATGTTTGGGATGGATTTGAGCTGGCGCTAATAATCTCCGAACTGGACTTTCCAGCTTCGCTGAAATTGAACCCAACTCTGCCTGACTTTCGGCAAGACCCCGTCAACATGCTATGGCTGATTCCAATCAGTTTGGCGGACAAGCAGCAGTTAGAAGAAAAACAGTTAACGACTAATCAAGTCGCATCACTCTATTTAGATTTTCCTTTTTAGCGGCACCCTCTTTGCAATCCAACAGAGTTGAAAACAGGTCGTTTTTATTGGAATTTAACCTTCGCAACCCAGCAAGAATGACCGCACAAATGAAACGGGCAGTTGTTTCGAGATTCTCTGAATACATTCGTGCAAAACCAAACAGTTATCGGTATAGTTGAGAGTGTCGGAGAACCAAAGTGACTTGCATTTTGCTCCAAAATTTCTCGCAATCTAACTTAAAACATGTCCAGTAGTTTTAAGACGAATCAGAACGCTTTAAACAGCGATCCAGACACTCAAATGAGCCTGATCGAACAGGCTAAGAATGATCTCCCATCGGCATGGGAGATCGTTTACACCCTTTACGCCCCGTTGATTCGTCGCTGGGCCAGAAGCTTTGGCGTGACTTGTCCCTATGAACTTGAAAATATCGTTCAGGACGTATTCACCAAAATTGCCAAAAACCTGAAACAGTATCAAGATCGTGCCACAGGCGGATCCTTTCGTGGCTGGCTCCGAGTCATTACTCGCAATCACATTTTCACAAATCGGTTAGGCAACTCAAAACTTAGAACCATTGGTGGCTCCGATTGGCATCAGCGTCTCAGTGAAATTCCCTTTAACAATAAATCTTTGACTAGCTTGTTAGACACGACTAACAATGATCACACGGAAGAAACGAGTGTGATTTTCCGAAACATTGTCAACTGGGTCGATAAAAGATATCAAAAACAAAAACGCCAAAAAATTGTTTTCAGACGTGTGATTCTGGAAGAGCAAGCACCAAGCGAGGTTGCGAAAGAATTAAATGTCAGCGTCAACGTCGTCTACCAACTAAAATCACGAATCCTGGCCCAAATTCGAGAGGTGTTTAAAGATGTGATTTAATCCCGAAAGACCAGTTAAGCTTCTGGAAAAGCAACGGACATGGAGATTGGATTCTCGCCGCCGAAAGTCCCCTGCAATTCCTTCTAGAGTTTTTTATTTTGAACTGTTGGCTGCCAAAAAAAAGAGATTTCGTTTGAGCAAGAATTGCCCACAAATAGATTTGCTGCGAGCTTTTAATGAAGGCCGCATCAGCGACGCTTTTGAGATTGAGCAGATCTCAGAGCATCTGAGGTTATGCGATTCCTGTATCCGTCAACTCGATGCAATGGAACCCAGCTCTCTAGCTGTGGGCCTTAGGACCGCTCGCGCTAATGAGACAGATGGCAACTCAGATGATTTAGCCACTGCGGAAGGATTTTCGACAGCCATGTCGAAAATTAACAGTCAAATTTCACTCGCTCCCAGCGAGCAAAAAGAATTTGGCGAGGACCAATATCAAGTCCTTAGCATCATCGGAGAGGGCAACTTCGGTGACTCTTTTCTGGCAAAATTAGATTCCAATGATTTATTTAATATCAAGATTCCGTTCGCGACAAAATTGACCACACCGATGCACAACGAGCAGTTTCTTGCAGATTGTCATGCTGCCCAGTCGCTTGAGCACCCCAACATTTCCACGCCCGTCGATTTTGGGGAATGGGATGCCAACCGTGTTTATTATTCTACTGACTTCATTGGCAATTACCCTAATCTCAAGCAAATTGCCAAAGCGGCTGTTTCAGACGATACCTATCAATTCAATCCCAAAGAGATGATTACCCTCTTTAACCAGCTTCTGGACACCGTCAGTCACGCACATTCCAAACGAATTTTGCACCGACATTTAAACCCAAACAACATCTGGATCACGAACGATCGGTCGAGCATCATTGTGGGGGATTTTGGATTCAAATTAGACAGTCGCTACCACTTCGAACTTCTTGAGCCGTTGGCACCAGGGGATCCATTTCTCTCGCCCGAAAGTCGGAACAATGATGCCCATTACATTGATGTTCGATCTGATATTTACGCAATCGGGCGGATCTTAAAACTCCTGATTAGGATTACAAAAGATATCAACGATGAATTGGCTAGAGGGATTAATCAAGTAATCACTCACTCGACGCGTCAAAGACGGAGTGAGCGATATCAAACAATTGATCTCATGATTGATGGGTGGTCAAAAGCAATTCAAATGGCCTGACGGCTATCAGATTTCCCGTTGACATCCTTATTTCACCACTTATGATTGCGGCATGAATCAGATTACCAACCACCACGACCACCATTCACACCATCTTCGCCGATGACGGCTGTGGTCTAGTCTGATCTTGTAAATTGCATACACAGAGCGCTGGCCACCTTGGCCAGCGTTTTTTTTTGGACTCACCCTCCCCCGACCTAACCTTAACAAAAACCAGGACTTCCATGTCACTCTCTCACGACCCCAGTATCGTTCGCTTGGCGCTCCCCAAAGGCCGGATGTTTGATCAAGTCGTTGATTTATTAAAGTCAGCTGGGATTTCAATCGGTCAATCAGAGCGAGGCTATCGCCCCAATATATCGCTGCCCGATTTCGATGCTAAAATTCTCAAACCGCGAAACGTGATCAGCATGCTGGCCGCCGGTTCACGTGACATTGGCTTTGCCGGAGAAGACTGGATCGTTGAAACGGGTACCGAAATCCACGAACTGCTGGACACGGAAATGAATCCGGTTCGCCTGATTGTTGCCGCTCCACACCAGATCTTGAACGACGGAAAGTTACCTGACAGAAAAATAATTATCGCCTCCGAGTATCCAGCTCTCGCCAAACGCTGGATTGCTGACAACCAACTTGAGGCAGAAGTCGTCCAAACCTATGGAGCAACTGAAGTCTTTCCTCCGGAAGATGCTGATTGCATCATGGATAACACAGCGACGGGATCAACGCTTCGAGCCAATGGCTTACAAATCATTGATGAAGTCATGACGTCTTCGACCCGGCTTTATGCCTCCAAGGAAGCCATGGACAACGACATTCTTCGAGGTCGAATTGAAGACTTCACGATGTTGATTCAGGCGGTCTTGCAGGCTCGCGGCCGAGTGATGATGGATCTCAATGTGGCCCATGAAAATCTGGAGGCGGTCGTTGCTTGCCTTCCTTCCATGCGAACCCCAACCGTCTCGCCTCTGAGCGACTCGGGATGGCTCGCTGTACGAGCGGCGATTCCGCGAAAAGAACTCGCAGAGATCATTCCCAAACTTAAATCTGCTGGTGCTTGCGACATTGTCACCACCACGGCAGAGCAATTGATCCCATAGATTTGAACCATGCCGCTGAAATCAGCTTTTGAAAGCCATGATGTCAAAAAAATCAACCGGTTATAAACCTCCCGAACCGACTACCCCAATCACATTGCAACTGAGTCGGAACGAATCTCAGTGCGCAATTAGTGATCTCGCCGACCACCTTGGGAACCTCGGAGCGCCATTTGTCTCCCGCTACCCATCCCACATGGCGTTGCAAACCTTGATCGGGGATTGGATAGGAGTCAATGGAAATCGGATTGTGATGACCGCAGGAGGAGACGACTCTATTGATCGAGTCATGCGGGTTTCTCTTTCTCAAACCCGCGACACTGTCGTTTCTCACTCGCCATCATTCGAGATGGTGGATATTTATTGCCACAACTACGGTGGATCAGTGGCCACCGTTGAATGGCTTGAGGGCGAATTTCCCGAGCACGATTTGATCGGATTAATCAACGACAAAACTGCGCTGGTTGTCATCACTTCCCCGAACAACCCAACCGGCGGAGTGGTTTCACTTGATTCAATCACAAAAATCAACACGGTAGCCAAAGCCGCGGGTGCCAAGTTGCTAGTTGACAATGCGTACATCGAATTCGCCGATTCAGAATCGACCAGCGAACTCGCGGCTGACGAAAACATCATGATTGTTCGTACATTTTCCAAAGCCTGGGGGTTGGCGGGGTTGCGGGTAGGTTATCTCATCGCTCCCAACGCGGAATTTGCCGAAACCATTCGCAATGCTTCAGGACCGTTTCCCGTCAGCGCCGTTTCGCTGGAAACAGCACGCCAAGCTCTGGCTCACTGCCAGCCGCAGATGAGAACAAATGTTGAAACGACCAAAACCATCCGCCACTTGGTCAGCGAACTTGTCCATTCATGTGGCGGGAAAGCATTTCCTTCCCAAGGCAATTTCGTGCTGGCCGAGTTTGATAATGCAGATGAAATCTGGGCCGGGCTGGGAAATGATGGGATCGGCATTCGCAAGTTCACTGGCAACCCCCATCTGACCAACCGTGTTCGAATCACTTGCCCGAGCCAAGCGGGCGACTTTTTACAACTGGCCAACTCGCTGTGTCGCGTGACCGATTCAGAATTTGAGCCTCATAAAATTGCCCTCGGCATCGCGTTCAAAAACAGCCATGTGGCAAGCGAACCAACCGAGACATCCGGCCCAGTTCCCGTGGGCTCAGAGGCCGATCGAACCTGGAAAGCCAATCGAACCACCAACGAAACCAACATTGACCTCGAGCTGAATCTGGACGGCACCGGTCAAACCGAGATCGAAACAGGAATCGGATTCCTCGACCACATGCTCACGGCGCTCGCGTTCCACTCACGAATTGACTTGAAACTCAAATGTGCAGGTGACCTCCACGTTGATGACCACCATACCGCCGAGGATTGTGCTTTGGCACTTGGGACAGCGATCGATGGTGCCCTGGGCAAACGGACTGGCATCAAGCGATTTGGTTACGCGTACGCGCCGCTCGATGAAGCGATGGCTCGAACTGTAATTGATTTAAGTGGTCGTCCTTGGCCAGAAATCCACCTTCAACTTGAGCGAGAGATGATCGGAAACTGGGCATGCGAAAATATCACCCATTTTTTTCACTCGCTGGCAATGACATTGAAGTGCTCTTTACATGTCGATGTATTACGTGGAACCAATGATCATCATCGGGCCGAGGCTGCTTTTAAATCGTGTGCGAAAGCTCTTCGAGAAGCAATTGAACGAACTGACGGCGAAGTCCCCAGCACAAAAGGTGTTTTGTAAACCCATCAATCACCAGCTCAAATTGTGACCCAAGTAAAAGTCAATCAAGATCATGATCCAAATCATTAACACGGGTGTTGCCAATATCCGTTCTCTTCAAGCCGCGTTTGATCGACTTGCAGAACCTTGGCAACTCACCGATGATGCCCAAGAAATTAAGTCAGCGTCTCACGTCGTTTTACCGGGAGTGGGTGCGTTTGCGGCAGCCGTCGAATCGATTGACCGACTGAACCTTCGGGAGACAATCGTCAATCGCCTTCGACATCCTGATTCTCCGACGCTGTGCATTTGCTTGGGGATGCAGTTGTTAGGCGAATCAAGTGATGAATCGCAATCGGCTCGTGGGCTTGGAATCATCCCGCATCAAATCAAACGGTTTGGCAACCACCTCGCCGTCCCACAGCTAGGCTGGAATCAAGTTGCCCCACAATCTGACGGACCATACGAAACGGGCGAAGCCTATTTCGCCAATTCATTTCGATTGGAAAACCCTCCCGAAGGATGGGGATTTGCTCAAACAAATTACGGTGAAAACTTTGTCAGTAGTATCTGGCGGGGACGGACCCTCGCTTGCCAGTTTCACCCTGAGCTTTCTGGACAATGGGGCCAACAAGTTTTGAGAAACTGGATCAACGGCACCTGGATCTCCAACCCTGTCGAGAGTGAGGCGTAGTCATGTTGAAATCCAGAATTATCCCCTGCCTCGATGTGAATGACGGACGCGTTGTCAAAGGCGTTAAATTTCAGAACCTTCGCGACGCCGGTGATCCCGTTGAGCTTTCGTTTCACTACGAGGACCAAGGGGCCGACGAATTAGTCCTGCTCGACGTAACCGCAACAAGACAAGAACGAATTGCGATGCTGGAAACTGTGGAAAAAGTCCGCAGAAAGCTCAGCATCCCCTTAACCGTGGGAGGAGGCATTGGGTCAGTTGAAGATGCAGGACGTCTTCTCAATGCCGGAGCCGATAAAGTCAGCATCAATTCAGCTGCAGTTCGTAATCCGAATCTGATCCACGAAATGTCAGAGCGTTTTGGAGCCCAATGCACCGTTGTTGCAATTGACGCCAAGCTAACCGACGGTGTTTTTCAGGTTTTGACACGAAGCGGCACGACAGCCGAAACACTTGATGCGGTTGTCTGGTCAGCCCAAGCCCAGCAATTAGGTGCAGGAGAAATTCTCTTAACCAGTTTTGATCGGGATGGCACACGCAGCGGATACGATTTACCTATGCTCCAAGCCGTTACCCAATCGTGCACTCTACCGGTTATTGCTT
>JAQWLH010000196.1 GCA_029247405.1 Mariniblastus sp. | reverse complement strand
ATTTTACGATCCCCGGGTGCCGGTCGATAAACGCATTAAATTCGGCGGCAATTGGCGTCAGCTTGCGCGACGTCGTCGTGCAACACAAGCGAGTCCAAGCATTCCCAGCAGCATTCCCGTTCCTGGCTCTGGAACGACACTTAGAACGAACAATCCACCTTGTCGGTCACTGACCAGAACCGTGCCGCTATCAAAATAGGGAAAGACCGACCAGGCACCATTGAAATTGACAGCGTTATTTGCACTGAATGTATCAAAGTAAGCGATCTCTTCGAGATCGAGCGTTGCAGCATCATTAATCTTCAAGACACGAAGTCCGCTTGTGTAATTGGCCTGAAAGATCAAATCCCCTTTGACATAAAGGTTGTGGTCAATGGTTGATTCGTTACCTTCGTGGTACCCAAGATAAACGGGTGCATCGAGATCGCTTACGTCCCAGACTCGTGTTCGCGTTTGGATGAGTGTGTCGGATCTATATTCGTCAAGTTCATCGTCCATGAAAAAATATTTTTGGTCTTCAGATAGCCAGCCCTGATGTGCGTATTCAGAATTTGAATACCCCGTGTTGGAAATCTCAGTCATGCTCGATTTATCCGTCACGTCAACGATCGTCAGAGAATCTTCATTGGAATTGAAGGCGACTTCTTTACCAACATATGCGGCATCGGGGCCAAGGTAATTCACGACCTGAGCGTCATGCGTATAACCGTCGGCTGAAAAGTTGCCCACGTGAGTTGGCATCCCAACTCCGCCATTGAGGTCGAGAACGTGAAGGCCACCATTGGCCACATTAGCTCCGACAACGTAGGCGTATCCTGAATCTTCGTTGATTACAATGTTGTGAGCTTTGGTGACACCGCTGTAAACACCAACAGAATTAAAGTAGTTGGGGTTGTTGGGGTCCGATGCCGAAGCGGTAAGCAGGTTGTTCAAGTCAAATACCTGAACACCATGGGCCTTGTTTTCAGCGGCCACACTATTTTGAAAATCCGCCACGATGTAGGCTTGGTTGTTATAGACTTTGATATCGCGCCACGCGGTGTTAACCGTGTTGTTGGTCATCTTGAGTGTTCCAAGATAAACTGGCGCGTCGGGGTTGGTAACCTCAATAAAAGACGTTCCGTTGGTTAGCCCCATTAACGCGAATTCGCGTCCACTGGTCTGGTCTGTCCATCCCCAAACGTCGTTTCCGATTACATTTGAAAACCCGAGGTTCCCAATCTGATCGAGTTCGAGGTTGGAGTGGAATTTCATCCCGCTGTAGTCGAAGGGGCCGCCGCCGCCGCTTCCGGCGCCGCCAGAGCCACCAATTCCTTTGCCTCCATCACCATCGTGAGCACAGGCCCACGACATTCCTGCAAAAAGGAGTAGCAGAAGAGCCAGCCCCGTTTGAATTAATTTCATTTTTTGTCCTTTTGATCACCATATGTTAACTGGGGAAAGGAAATGTTGCCATAATCCTTTTATTCGGATTCTTGTTTTGATGGATGCCGAGGTTTCACGCACCGTTGAATGTCGTGGGAATGGACTCAAGAAGCGTTCAAACTAAGGTAGAGGGATGTCTCATCCAAACTCAAAAAAACGCAAACGCAATAATCTGATTGGGAGTTTATTGTTAGTTTGCTCGATCGGTCTGCTTACCCCCTCGTGGGTGAGCGCGGATTTGATCCCATTCATCCTGACAGGAGCGGCCGGTCAAGGTCTGTTGGAAGGGAATATTGATCCACCGACCGGCGAAGCTGGCACTGGTGGAATTGGTTCTAGCGGAATCATCTTCAATACCAATACCAACGGGCTGCACATTCATGTCGAATGGGGGCTTGCCAATGGTTACACGAACCTAAGTAGTGATGTTTTCGCGCTCCACTTGCATGGACCAACCGCAAGTTCTGGAGACGCGGCCTTTGGTGAAACCACGTCGAGAGTAATCGAGGTGCTCAGTAACGGTTCGAGTTTCGATGCGTCGGCATCCTCAGGGAGCGTGAATCAAGGTTTTTTGATCGACGTTGCCAATGGCGACGTCCAAGCTCTGCTTGATGGCCGCACTTACATCAATTTACATTTGGCGAGTGGTGACGGCGGCGCAATTCGCGGGTATCTGCAACAAGCAGTTCCAGAGCCAGGGCTCATGATTCCACTGCTTTTAATTTCCGGCTGCCTCATTTCACGACGCCGCCGAGAGTAACATCAAACGTTTTTAAAGGATTTGAGCGTCTTCCGCTCAGATTGTTCCAATATGAGATGGCACCAGCCTGCGGTTCTAAATTTTTGTTTAATTGTTTGTTTTCTGGGTGGGGTTGCGACCGATCTGGTAGCCCAGTCGAAACCGGCCGAGGTCCACTACACCGTTGATCTCACGGATGCCAAGAACCACTATTTGACGATCACTGTTGAGGTGTCGGTCAAAGACAAGACAACTGAAATGATGATGGCGGTTTGGACACCGGGTTCATATCTAATTCGAGAGTACGCTCGGAATATCGATTCGATCGAAGTGACATCGGCTGGGAAAAATCTGAAGTTTGAAAAAACGCGAAAGAATCGTTGGCTGGTCCAGTCGGATGGCGTCAAGTCTTTTCAATTCAAATACCGACTGTACTGCAACGAAATGTCAGTCCGCACTAATTGGGTTGGCAATCAATACGCAATGATCAATGGTGCGCCCGCTTTTGTCACCGTCGCCGATCGACTTGCAGAAAAACACACCGTCCAATTGGTGTTGCCAAAAGGTTGGAAGCGAAGTGCGACGAGTCTGAGGTCCTTTGGGAATTCACCTCATTCTTTTGTTGCCGAGAACTTTGACGAACTCGTCGATAGCCCGATTGTTGCTGGCAACATTCAGGTTTACCCATTCAATGCCGGTGGAATCGAACACCAGTTGGTGAATGTTGGCGAGTCAGGTTATTGGAATGGCACCCAGGCTGCAACAGATCTAAAACGAGTCGTCGAGTCACACCAAGAGATGTGGGGAGTCGTCCCCTACGATCGGTATTTGTTTCTCAATATGATCGCTGAAACTGGAGGCGGGCTCGAACATGATAACTCGACGTTGATTATGACCAGTCGATGGAGCTTTCGTGAAAAGAGCCGGTATACCAGTTGGCTCAGCTTGGCCAGCCATGAGTTTTTTCACACGTGGAACGTGCGAAGGTTGCGGCCAAAACCACTGGTCAAGTATGACTATGAAAACGAGGTCTATACGGATGGCTTATGGATTGCAGAGGGAATTACCAGTTACTATCAGGACTTGGCTTTGGTACGAGCCGGTTTAATTAGCCGCACGGAATACTTGTCCCGCCTCTCGCGGGACGTGGAAAGTGTTCAACGGACCAATGGCCGCAAAGTTCAAAGCTTAAAAGAGTCGTCTTATGACACTTGGATCAAGTTTTATCGACCAGACGAAAATTCTTCCAACACACGAATTAGCTATTACTCCAAAGGGGCTGTCGTGGCATTTTTGCTCGACGCCAAGATTCGCAAGCTCTCAAACGGAGAAAAAAGCCTCGATCATGTAATGCGGCAGATGTTTGAAAATTACTCAACATCAGGATTTACGAGCAAACAGTTTCGTGACACGGCATCAGAAGTCGCTGGCGAGGATTTATCGGCTTGGTTTACCAGTGCGATTGATTCCACTGACGAATTGGACTACTCCGATATCTCTGCGATGGGTGTTAATGTTCCCAATCAGAAAAGTGAATCCGAAGAAAAGGCAAAAGAGACTGCCCCGATAAAAAAACAGGTGGAAAAAACTAAATCTAAAAAACAAAAACGGTTGAACGCAAAACGAGATCGGGCGCCCCGTGGAAAGGGCGATTCTGCGGTAGACAAAAAAACAACCGAAGCTGTAAAAACAACCGAAGCTGTAAAGCCCGGTGCAAATAAAAGTGTCACTCTCCCCACCGTTTCTTCACGACCTGCCCCCAAACCTCGGCCGTGGCTTGGCATGGGGACTTCTTCGGAGGACGGTAGGGTGACTGTCTCAAGTGTTCAGCCCAAATCGCCGGCTTCGGATGTCGGGCTTAATATTGACGATGAAGTGATTGCAATTAACGGTTTTCGGATTTCTCGAAGCGTTGATAATCGCTTGTCCCAATACGAAGTCGGGGATGAAATTGAAATGCTGATTTCACGTCGAGGGCAGTTGATGACCATCCGCGTCACGATTGGCAAACTTGAGTCACAAAGTTACCGTTTGAGGTATGTGAGCAAGCCGTCGGCTGAACAAAAAAAGCAGTTGGATTTGTGGGTAGGGACAACACGATCCAAGTCGAAGTAGATTCGAATGGGCTGTGTCGGTGGCCTCGAGGCTGTTCTTACGCTTTTCTCGAGTTTGCACCAACACTGCTTTGTTCGCGAAAGTTTTTTCCGATCGCCTTGCTTGTCGAAATGACACGTTCTCGGCCGTCTTAGCCGTCTGCTTGAGAACGAGTGCTTCTTAATCGAAATCCAAACATCCGCATGATTGCGATTCCTGTGATGACTGTCAGCATCGCGCTTAACACTGGTTGAATTTTGACTTGGGAGATGTTCCAAAAAACTGCTCCACTCCACAGATTCAGAATCTGTGAGATGGCCCCTGCTGTCAATAGTGCGGTGGCCACGAACAGGATGGCGGATGAAATGAGGAAATTTCTGCGTGTTGAGAATAAAATCAGTGTCGTTGGCAATACGATTATCAGGCCAATTAAAAAACTAGCTCCTGAAAGAATTCCGATGAAAAACCAAAAATTGGCAAAATCGAAATTTTGGTCGTTTGAAGTGAACTCTGACATTAAGAGTACTTGAGGGCTCGCTAAACTGATTGCCACGACCGAGGTGATCATCATCAATCCAGAAATGGTGGTCTGGTTTTGGACTGGCGAGTCTTTTGACAGTGAAAGTTTTCTTTTGAAAAACGTTTTTAAAATTGCCAATGGCGTGCAGAGGGAAAGGAATAGGACTGGGAGCAGTCCCCAAATAAGCACCTCTCTACGTTGTTTCAGCGAGACATAGTCTTCGCCAAATGATGCGATCAGGCCTAACATCCATGCGGAGATTATGGCTGCGAATGTGCAACTGAGGAATAATAAGCGTCGACCAAGCGTGCCCTCGCCCAAGACTGTCCAGATCGCTAAGAGAATAAACTGTGCGGGGACGATGCCGATGATCGAGAGGGAGATGAATTCCATGATGGGGCCGTCCGGGGATCTCAAGAGGGGATAGGCGAGACGGTCGACCGCGAGCAAGGCGATCCAGAATAGCCCAAGCAAGATCCAAGCAAGTTTCGTCTGACGTTGACGGATTAAGTTCTGGAAACGGTCATCCAAAGTTGAGCTCTTTCGAAAGCAATCGTGGGTGAGAATGGTCGATAGCAGCACTTGTTGTGAAAAACGGTCGGATGTTTTGAAGCGAACAGCCTTGTTGTGTCAGTAGGGTTCAAGCATGTGGCCCGCAACTTTAGTAAGTCTGTGCAATTGGAGTTTGCCTGCAGGTACTTACTCCAAGTCTAAACCATGCGCCACTCTGCTTGGTAGTTGAGCCCGAGCGAGATTATTTTTCTTAACGTCTTTTCATATGAGATGCCGATGCTCTCGGCTGACTCGGCGAAGTCTTCGCCAAAAGAAATATTGGGATTGGGGTTGGCTTCGATTACAAACACTTCACCATCTTCGCGTAGACGCAAATCGATTCTGCCATAACCGCTTAGACTCAGTGCGTTGTAAACGTTTTTGCAAACTTGGTTTATCTTGGATTCAACCGCCTTTGGGATTCCCTCGGCGCGGACGGTTTTGATTCCCAGTTGTTTCTGGTGGTCCATATCCCATTTGACCCGAGAGGTGGCAATGAGTGGGTCATCAGGATCGGCATTTTCAAATACCATTTCCCAAATGGGATAAACCTTGAGTCGCCGGTTACCGATCACTCCAACGTAGAGTTCTCTTCCAGGAATGAAGCTCTCTACCAACGCATCAGTTTCCGTATCTCCGTGAATGTAAGCGACACGATCTTGCAGTGATTTCAGGTCGTTGACAATCGAATCCTGAGAAATGCCAAGCGATGCATCTTCAGATGCAGATTTGACCAGCAATGGATACTGGATCCCCAAGGGAGCGCGGGTCTTCTGGCGGCGAGGGACTACGAAAAAATCGGGCGATGAGATGTTGTGGTAAGACATAATCTTCTTCGCCAGCGGCTTGTCGCGTGCGAGCAACAATCCACGCGGGTTACAGCCGGTGTAGTGTTGTTTCATCAGTTCTAGATAGCTGACAACATGGTGGTCGTAGACACCAACACCATGGAACTCTTCAAGTAAATTGAACCAGATATGCGGTTTGAAGTCTTCGGTTGCCCTGCGGAGATCTCCCAGGTCGTCGTAGACCCCCAGCGGAAGGACCTCGTGTCCAATCTCACGGAGCGTGGTAACGACATCATATTCTGTTTGCCATTCGAGGATTTCCTCTGGCTTGAACCCGTCAAGGTCATCCGGTGGCACCAAAGACTCATGCATCAACACGAGCACACGAAGCTTTTTCATTGACTCGAATGATCCGTGGACGGACAGGCGGGCAAATATTTTCCGCTCAGGTTACGCAACGCGAAAGAGAAATACGAATCATCTAGAGGGCAACACTGTGTCGCGCTCCGTGCAAATAATTCATCGTGTGGACGGTAAGCAAAATCAACAAGTTCTGTTTGAGTTCCGTCTCATTTCCCGTAACACGCAATTTCATGATGCGGCAACGTTCAATCATTTCTCGCAAAACCTGGTTGATATTATATTGATATTCGCCAGTCCACTGCGCAATGGTACGACTGAAAACGGCCCGATTTTTTTGTAAAAACGTCGCCGCGGATTTACTTCGGCGAGTCTCGGGGGTTTGGGGGAACAGTTTCTTGAGGTCGTCATCAAAAATGCTGGGCTGATCAAAACTGTAATGTCGGTGCCGTTCCGCATAATGTTCCCGCAAAGTTTTCTTGTTTCGATGCGCCGGATCAACTTTGGAAGTTGATTTGACTCGCGGAGTTTGACCGGCAATCTTTGACATCAGGTCGTCGACTAGCTCGACTTTTTGCAAAGCAGCCCAGCCCTGATAGTCCTTTCGCCAGCGTGAACTTGGGTTAAGCCAAACGGCAAATGTTTCGGCAAAGTCTTCTGCCGGATGGCTTTGGGCGTACCAAGGTTCCAAATGTAAAACGTATTTTTTACTGCGCGGCTTGGGTTTGTAATATTCGGGATAAGGATCTGAGTAGTTGCCAAAGGCGGTCTTGTAACTTTTTCGGCGATGCAGTCCAAAGGCGGTGTCGATCGCGTGGCCTGCTTCGTGTCGAAGGATTCGCATGCACCAAGATTTGGTGCCTCCCTCCACTTCAAGCATTTGGCTTCTTTCCAAGCGGATCAGACGCGGATGCGCCATATAAAATGGAACGGCGATTCCCGGAATACCATCAGGAGAAAACCAGTCATCACTAAGCCAACATTTGGGTTTGAGTTTGATGTCGCGCTGGCTCATCTCTGCGTAGAGTTGATCTCGCATCTCCACCAAAAAAGGAGTTTCTTCAAACTTTAGATTCAGATCGCAAATTCGACAATCGAGCAATTCTTCGTTAGATAGTTTCGCCCATGCCGGCACAGATTTTTGATGGCGAGAACGTGTTGATTGGGACCTGCCAGCGGGTGGGGTTTTTAATTTGGGCATCCGCTCTTGATCCGTTCAAGACGAGTAAAAACTGCATTGCATAATTTGCAGATTCTAGAAGAAATAGTTTTTTTTCAACACAGTATTTGAAAAAAAACCGAGATCTTTTTTGCGGTGCCGACAGCATTAGAATGCTGGTGGTTGAAGACCGGTGTGAACCGTTCTCAATCGACTTTTGAGGCAAGTAATTGGTGACGGTGTACCCGTTGATTCATGGCAATGGGGTCCGGGCACTGAAGCTCCACGCCTTTTGCATTCTGAGCCACGATTTTACCCATACGCACAAGCTCACGATTGGGCATGGGGGGATCAATGGGCAGAAACACAATATGTCGCATGATTTTTTTATGAAAAGGAGAGGCTTTGTCTCCGCCGACGGGAACGAGGCTGCAGTGAGTCGTCGCGTCAAATCCTCGATTCCAGAGCGTTTGCACCAGTTCCTTTGGATTAGCGACTAGAACAGCAAATACCCAATGGGAGCGGCGATTTGCGCTGAAGCCCAACTGTTTGACGTTGCTGTAATCCTCCGAAATCACCCGTGATAGCAGTTCACCACGATCTGTTCGGGTGGCGATTAGACCCGGATTAAATTGCTCCAATCGGGTGGCGAGTAAGTTTTGAAGGGCAACCGATGGCTGGTGTCGAATTTGCTGAAAGAAATTGGGGCCGGAGAAGCCCCGGGCCATCCCTGCTGCCATTGCGTCATGGTTGGATCCCCGGATTTGAAAGCTCAAGCGAATCGCGGCGGCAAATGGCCAAGTTGAAATCGTTTTAACGAAAAAATACTTCACCAAGCGTTTCAAAAAAATGGTGGTCGAGCGGATCGGCCACTGTGCATGCCGCTTCTCCATTTCTGTTTGCAACTCGGAATCCTGGACGCGAAACACAGCACCTCCGAGAGCCGTGTTGGTTTTGATGGAACCGAAACTGAGCATTGAAATATCGGCTGATTTGTCGGCTTGGTGAGTTTTGCCGGAAAAACTCTGTGCACAATCCTCGATCAATAGTAAACCATGCCGATGTGCGATCTCTGATATTTCAGTCAAATCAAGTTTGCCACCCATTAAATGGGCGACAACGATTGCTCGGGTCCGCGAATTGATTTTGGATTCAATTTCTGCCGCCGAAGGAGTCAGAGTCGCCCAATCAATGTCGGCCCCCACGGCTTTGAGGCCATTTTCTGCAGCGATGAGCGGCATGTCTGGGATCGTAAGCCCAGAAAAAATGATCTCCGAGTCAGGTTCCCATGAATAAACTTCAATCGCTGAGGCCAGTGCAAGATCAAAGCCACTTCGAACCGAGAGGCAGACGAAGGGCAGTTCCCATTGGAAATAATTCGCGATTCGAGATCTGGCCGAAGCAGCGGTACCTGGAAATAAACACTTGCCTGTCGACACAATTAGGTCGGAGACGCCGATGTCAATTCTTTTGCGAGCCCACATGCAGACTCCTTGCGGCGAGTTTACGTTTCTAGGTCCAAGGGGTGGACCTTTCTTGCACGTCGCAAATTGTACCGCTTGAGACCGCGTTATGCATCTTTTAGAGAACAGCCTCGAAATCTTTTGTAGTCTCGCGGGAAGGGCTCTTGTGAATCAGCAGAATTTATCGCCCATAATTGAACTTTTTCGTGCCAATTTTAATATTTGGCAAGGCTGTTCTGAGTGCCTCAAAGCTTTCCTCGGAGACCTGTGAATCACCCTTGGTCAGCCATTTTAGCGAGGTGAGTTGGTGGAGAGCTGTCACCTCGGTGATGTTGGTGTCTTCAATGTCGAGAGATTCCAAGCTGAGAAGCCCCTTGAGCGGGGAGAGGTCAGTGATGAGAGTTTTCTGAATATTGAGTTTGGTTAGTTTTTCAAGTTTGGCAACGGAAGACAAGTCCGCGACGTCAGTAAAGTCGATGCGAAGCTCAGTCAAATTAGTGAATTCTTCGATCACTGACAGATTCGTTACTTGCGTGTGGGCAACGTTAATTTTTACAAGCGGTTTGCCTGAAAGAGGGGAAAGGTCACTGACGTTACTTCCCTCGATTTCAATCTTCTCGAGTTTGTTCAGTCCGGCCAACGGTGAGAGATCACTCACGGGATTGTCAGTGATGCTGAGAACTTGCAGATCTTTAAGGGATGCCAGTGGTGAGAGATCTTTGATTGAGTTTTTGTCGACCACAAGTCGTGTCACCTTGGGGAATTTTTTGACGACTTCGAGATCGTTGAATTTTCCAGACCCAAGATTGATTCGACTGACGCTTGAAACGAAGTCGACGGGCACATAGTTGAGTAACCAACCCATCGGTTGTTGTTTCATTTGGTCAGGCGATAGTGAGCGGTTATTCGCATCTCTTTCCAGTGCAAAGCTCACATCGCCACCAGACTCTTGAATGAGCTTGACGGCTTCTCGTTGGGCATTGACCCGCATTGTCAAAGCCCCCAGACCAAGGGCAATGATAAAAATGATTGCCAGAATGAATCGAAATATCTTTTGGCCTATTCCCCCCGTTTTTTGTTTGTCCGTGGGTGGGTCATGGGGTGGGTCAGAAAGGGTAGATTCGCTCACATCGGACTCCGTTTGGTTACGCCAAATTGGCTTCGGTTATCGCTGCGATTATAGCTGAATCAAATTTTGAAGAGAACGGCGTCAGATTTACCTTTCGACCGACGCGATCTTAATTAAAAAAGCACCCATCAAAAAATTGGACGGGTGCTTTAGAATAATGAATTGCAGTAAATGGACGCTGGAATGAGCCTCGTCTCCTCAGGATTCTTTGTGGGGGATGACGATGTTGGTCTCAAGGATGGCTAAAGCGTCACGATTGGTTTTCCACAACTGGCCCGTCAAGAGACGAGTCGTAACCGTCGAGGAAGCTTGAGAGTGATCGGTTTCGGTAAGGGTGTTGCAGTTTTCGCACGGCCTTGGATTCGATCTGGCGAACACGTTCACGTGTAACTGAAAAGATCTTGCCAACTTCTTCGAGTGTGTATGAGTAGCCGTCTGCCAAGCCGTATCGAAGACGGAGTATTTCTCGTTCGCGATAGTTCAAATGCTCCATCGCTTCTTCGATTCGTGATTTCAGTGCGGCTTGATGGGTCTCGTAAAGCGGGTCGTCGTCACGATGGTCTTCAAGGAATTCTCCGAAGTAACTATCGTCGTGATCGCCTACCGGTTGGTCTAGTGAAAGGGGCGTTCGGGCCATTTTCATGATGATGCGAGTGTCCTCAATTGACAGGTTCGCTCGTTCAGCCGTTTCCTCGGGTGAGGGTTCGCGACCTAGTTCCTGGACCAGTTCTCGCATGACGTTTCGGACTTTGCTCATCGTATCGATCATGTGGACCGGGACACGAATGGTTCGACTCTGGTCGGCGATCGCTCTTGTGATTGCCTGGCGAATCCACCACGTTGCATACGTTGAAAATTTGTATCCGCGTTGATGCTCGAATTTATCGACCGCTCGCATCAATCCGGTGTTGCCCTCTTGAATGAGATCAAGAAAACTCAAGCCGCGGTTGCGGTATTTCTTGGCGATTGAAACAACCAGACGAAGATTTCCTGCCGAAAGGATACGCTTGGCGGCGTCTTGCTTCAGGTGCAAGTCTTTGGTGCGGATGACCCGCCGATTCAAGGTGGAGGGAGTTTCGAATGTTTGCTGCATTAAGTAGTGCAGTTCAGCCCGGATTTCTTCGAGACTACGCGCCCCGACAAAGCCTGTTTCCTTGGCTTCTTTGGTTAAATCATTGAGCAACTGCATTCGTGAGTTGATCTCGTCAAGCTGTTCAAAGAGAGGCTGGAGTTTGCTGAAACGAAGGTTCAATTCTTCGATCAACATAACGCACTTGTTTCGACGTCGAATGAGGCGACGCCAGGCAGCGCGACGCTCGGGCATTGGGTTGCGATGCGAAACGGCGAAATAGTAGTCCTTTTTATTTTCTGCCAACAGATGATTGAGGGTCTTGATGTTGGGGACCAGCCTCAACATGATTCGCTGTTTTTCCGCCTTGTTAGTAACTGAAACTTCGATGGTGCGATCAAGTCGAAGTTTTTTGTCGAGGACCTTTTGTAGTAGATCTAACGACCCTCGAAGCATGAAGTCGGTGGCCAGCATTGTGTTTCGGAATGAAAATCGGGCTTTGTCAATTTTGGTTGCCGCTGCAATTTCCTCTTCCCGAGTCAGCAATGGAATTCGGCCCATTTGCATCAGGTACATCCGCACCGGATCGTCGATAGCATTTTCGGCTTTGACTTTGACCGGAGATTGCTCGGTTTCGTCAGTTGTGCCAGTCGGTTCCGTTCCAGTAGTGGCCTGTTTTGCTTGCGCCATTGTGTTTCCTCGAACTTGTGGTTTCCGTTGACCAGCATCTACGCACCCCGAATGCCAAGAAGAACGAATTCCCTCTTGAGACGTCGGGTTCGAAGCTGAGGCAGAAAAAACCGTTGTTTCGTGTAGTGGATTCAAGTTGAGCCCTTTGATCCATTGTTGCAATTGTGCAACACTAAGGATGCTTTTCTGTTTCACGTTGAAAAATATCAACGCATTTCGAGGCGAAGCTTCTTGGACACCCGAGAAACCCCGTAAGTTCCCAGTTTTTGACGGTTGAACACGATTGCAACTCCGCCATAGAATTGGCGAAGTTGATGATTATGAAACCTGACAGAATCATCTGCTCTCAAACCATAGATCAAGACTTAAACGGCGACGGTTAAATCCGTTAATTATCTCCATGGCGGACGAAGATTATTACAAGACGCTCGGTGTCGCAAAAAGTGCGAGTCCCGATGAAATTCAAAAGGCCTATCGGAAGCTTGCCCGCAAGTTTCATCCTGATTTGCACGCTGACGAAGAGGAAAAAGTCCGCGAAAAGGCCAAACAAAGCTTTCAAAAGGTCCAACAGGCATACGATGTCCTGAGCGACCCGAAAAAACGTCAAATGTATGACCAAATGGGGCCGGGGTTTGAACAAATGGGGGGCGGTAATCCATTTGGGGGAGGCGGAAACCCATTTGGTGCAGCGGGAGAAGGGATCGATCTCAGTCAACTTTTCGGAGGTGGAGGTGGCGGAGGAGGATTCCCGGATATCTTCGCTCAGATGGGGGGAGGTGGCCCAACGGGAGGACGAGGACAGCGTGGCCGATCCCAAGCAGCTCCCAAGGGGGCGGACGTCGAACAGGAAATTACGGTTCCGTTTGCGACTGCGATTCTGGGAGGGCAACACCAGGTTTCGCTTCAAAGACGCAGCGGCAAAGTCGACAGGATTGACGTTAAGATTCCAGCTGGAATCGAATCGAACAAGAAAATTAGACTCCGTGGCCAAGGCAACGAAAGCCCTGGTGGTGGCCCGGGGGGAGATCTGCTGATCACGGTTAAAATCGCTCAGCACCCCGTTTATTCGAGAAAAGGAATGAACCTGCAGGTCTCGGTGCCGATCAATTTGCTTGAAGCCGTTGAGGGGGCCAAAATTGATATTCCAACTCCCTACGGTACGGTTGCGATCAAGGTTCCGCCAAATAGTTCCAGCGGGAAGGCTCTCCGGCTCAAGGGAATGGGAATCAAAGGTAAAAATCGATCGGGCGACTTGATTGCAACGTTGCAAATTGCCTTGCCCGCTGAAATATCCCCGGCCGATTTAGAACGTTTGAAGCAATTGGAAGAAGATTGGACCGACGATACATTACGCTCTGATCTCACTTGGTAAAGTAGTATGCCTGATGAAGCATGCCTGAGCCGAGTCGAAAACCCCGGAAGTGGTCTTCTCTGAGAAGAAAAGTTCGAATGCCGCCGTCGGATTTTGCTCGATCTCCAGACGCGTCTTTTTGATGCCTAACTGGTTTTTGAGAGCGTCGGGACATCAGGGATAAGGCACCTCAACAGTTGATGTTATCTTGGTTCGGTTTGGCATTTTGAAAACCTGATTGGCGGCACCTTGCCCAAACTCCCCAACAACCAACAGTTCCCGAAAGAGCTTCGCCTGCGGCGCCAAGCCGATTTTGACGCTGTGTATCAAAACGGTGCCTTTGTGGCCGATGATGTTCTGGTTTTAAAAGCCTGTCGGAATCAACTCGGTGTGACGAGGTTGGGGTTGGCGGTCAGTCGTAAAGTTGGAAATGCGGTCGTTCGAAATCGTTGGAAGCGGTTGATCCGAGAGGCATTTCGCACCCAGCGGTCGGAACTTCCTGTGGGGATGGACTTTGTCATCCGGCCACGCAAAGGTGCCAAGTGTGATCATGATACGATACGACAGTCAATCAAAAAGCTTGCCCAGCGGGTGAGCAAGAAATTGTGAGCCGCAAGAACGTGGCTTGGGATTGATCTCACTCGCCAACAACCTGCCCAACCTCAACGTAGTTGCAACTGGTAAACGCAAGCAAAGCCATTCGAACTAAGCCTGTGAAAGATTGAGAGTTGCGCTTCGTGGCTTCAAAACATCAAGCACCGAATTTTAAATGCTCTAAACTGAATTTATGAAATCTTTTTGCAACGCACTTCGCTGGATGATTCGGATACCCGGAAATGGGATGATCATGGCAGTGCGGATGTATCAGGTTTGCATCAGTCCAATGCTGGGCTCGAATTGTCGTTATCAACCAACGTGCAGCGCCTACTTCATTGAGGCCGTTCGCAAGTACGGTGCCATTCGCGGGGGTTGGAAGGGGACGTGTCGGATTTGCCGTTGTCATCCGTTTTGCGAAGGAGGTTACGATCCACCGTGAAGGATAAATTTGATATTCCGTGATTGCGCTACGATGGATCGTTCAATCGCTTGATGATTCGATCAACATCGTAAACGCATCCACCCCATGTACCGCCGCTGACTTGTTGAAGTGCCGCCCACAAACGCGTATCGTCAGGAAGTTCTGGGTGTTGCCGAAGCTGGGGATGCATAGGCCTCGCTTGAAGTTCCCTCAAATCGCCAACGAATTCGACAATGCCTGATAGGTTTTGCGTGTCAATTTCGATTCTTATTTCATCACCATCACGGACTTTACCGATGGGGCCACCGGCCATTGCTTCGGGGCTAAGGTGTCCGATGCAGGGACCGGTTGAAACACCTGAGAATCGACCATCAGTGATCAGGGCGACGTGTTTGCCGTGCGAAAGGTATTTGAGCGCGAACGTGATTTGAGCTGT
>JAQWLH010000192.1 GCA_029247405.1 Mariniblastus sp. | reverse complement strand
ATCCAGAGGAGATCCCACAATTTCTCAAAGACAATGAGATCTTTTGGGTCGATGATGATCGAAAATTCATGTTGCAAAAAGGCTGGGCACGTCCCGTCACCGACTCAAGCTTTTTTCTCCGCGAAAAATTGGAATGGATGGAGCGTTACCAGCTTGACCATGCGGTCGTTTTGACGCTTTCTCAATTGTACGGGAATGGGCTCAAACTGGAGACGATGAAAAAAGCACTTCGTTTTCAAAATGACTTTAACGCCAAGATCCAACGCGAAAACCCCAGTAAGTTTACTTGTGGATTCGTAGTTCATCCGGGCTACATTAATGGAGCGATGTGGGAAATTCAACGATGCGTTGAAGAACTAGGGCTCCGCTTACTCTGCTTGCCGACGCACTACATGGATACGATCGGTCAATGGCAGTGTATTTTTGATGAAGAGAACGAAAAAATATTTGAGCTGTGCAGTAAACTTAATTTGGCAGTTGAAGTGCATCCCTACGATGGTGAGAAATTTGTCAAACTCGAAAATCGGGCTTGGCGTTTCCATTTAATTTGGATGTTGGCTCAATGTGCTGACGCATATCATTTTTTCACGCTGCAAGGTTACCAAGATAAGTTTCCAGGAATGCGAGTTTGCTTTGCACACGGTGCACAATTGGCTCAGATTAACCTTGGGCGACGAATTCAGGGATTCGATGGCCGAGCCGATTTGTTTGAAGGAATGCAGCATCCGAGAAAAGCAGTTGGCCATAGAAATATTTTCTTCGACACCTTAGTTCATGATACTGGATCACTCAAATTACTGATTGAAAATCAAGGCACCGAACAGGTGATTCTTGGCCTGGATGACCCATACCCGCTCGGTGAGATGGAGTCGGAGTCGCAGTCGTCTTACCCTGGTAAAATTTTGGACCTCGCGATTAAACGTGAAATTATCAATGAGCGGGAGTACGATTCAATCTGGTCGGACAATGTCGTCCAATGGCTTTGCGGTGATGACCAAGCGGAAAAAGAAAAATTGGTTTCACGAATCATGTCGTGAGGTTGATTTAAACGTATCGCTTGGCCATCGTTCTTTGCTGCCTAACAATCAAAATGTCGCTGATTTTTAGCTCTCAATGCGGAAACATTTCTCGTCTAAAGTAAAATAGTCTGGAATTCGGTTGGCTTGGCCTGCCTCCCATTTCACCTTCGTTCTGTTTTCGAGCATTACTCCCAAGGATTCTCACCCATGTTTATTCGTTCGATGCGTCACCTAGCACCACTCATTCAATCCATTTTGACTTTGCTCGTGTTGATGATTCCAGCAGCAACGGTACATGGACAGAACTTTGAAGCAGTACATAAACGACTCAAAAAAATGGTCAAGAAAGGTGAACTGCACCAAGAACATGCGGATGCCATGTTTCAAGCGCTTGAAAGAATGGTCGAAGGCCAGCGTCGCGGTCAAAACGACCAGGACATGGATCGGCGGCACAGGATCGAGTTCGAAGAAATGCAGCGGCGCAAGCGAGATGAATTTAATGAAATTGCATCTAGGATCGAACGAGCGATGTCGGAAGGTGTTATTTCCGAACGAGATGCAAAACAACAACTCGCCGAAGTAGAACGTGAAATCTTCCATCGCCAGCCGAACAATGACCCAGGCAATCCGGAACTTGCACTCGACATCGAAGCTCAGTTGAGGGCTATTGGGGAAAGATTACGTGAAGCCGTCGCGAATGGAAATTTAACCGGAGCAGAAGCCCGTGAAAACGTGGATACGTGGCGCGACCGACTCACAGAACAGTACCGAATGAATAGGCGTGAACGAGATCATGAGCGTGAACGAGAACATGAGCGTGAACGAGAACATGAGCGTGAACGAGAACATGAGCGTGAACGAGATCATGAGCGTGAACAAGATCATGAGCGTGAACGAGAACATGAGCGTGAACGAGATCATGAGCGTGAACAAGATCATGAGGACGAACACCGAGCCGATCTAGAGTTTGCCAGAGGGCAACTTGTTAAATTTAGATCTGCCATTGCGGAGCTTCAAAATGAGCTGTCAGCAATAGGCCAAGGCCAAGCCGAGGCGGAGTCTCGGATGGAGGTCTTGGATCAAAAACGAGATGCACTGGAAAAAGAAAAAATCAAAATTGAATCGGATCGGGCGAAGTTAGAAAATATGCTGGACCGAGCTCAAGCGACGGGTTCAGTAAAACGAAATGGCAGAGACGTGAGCGTTGATCAGCTATCATCACTCGTCCAAACTAATTTGAAACAAATGAAAGCGGTCGAAAATAGTATCCGCGCAAATTTGTCGTTGGCTGAAGTTTGGGAAAAAAACATGGCGACTCTGGAACGGAAGGAAAAAGTAACAGCAGACAAACTTAGAGAATATCAAGTTCGTATGAGTCAATTTCGGGGGAAGTGATTCGCAGAGTGGGCGGGCAATTTTGCTGAACTGGTCTTCGAATCCTATTCAACCTCTTTTTACGCAATCGAAGAAAAATGCCGTTCGAGAATGAGTTGATTTGCTCGAATTCAACGCCACAATGGAGAGGCTTAGCAGGATGCGCAAACGAAAGAGCGGCTGAGGTTTTGCTGATCAATTTACGAGCAAATGCGGTAATTTCGCCCGTTAGTAAAAAGGCAATGCGGCTTCGGTTCAACAATTGTCTTGAAATTGAATTTTGGGTGCGTCAAAATTGAGGGATGGATAAACCTCGTCAACCAGTTTGCGATGTTCCGTCTTCTTCAAAAACATCGCAGCCACGTCAAAGCGAATCGTCAAAACGTTACGAGCGATACAAGCGCGTGATCGACATTGCGATTGTTCAAAACGAATTCGAA
The DNA here is from genome assembly GCA_029247405.1 of Mariniblastus sp. GTDB lineage: Bacteria > Planctomycetota > Planctomycetia > Pirellulales > Pirellulaceae > Mariniblastus. The sequence goes on along the minus strand of JAQWLH010000192.1, from coordinate 20,944 downwards.
TTGGATCAGGTGAAATTAGCTTGTCCATCCGAGCGGCCCGGGTTTATCACGCGAATTATCAATGAGCTTGAGGAGAACGGGTGGATCATTCGGGAAACCGAAAGTGACCATTCCGCGTATCGTTGGAATTCAGCTCGAGAATTCTCTGTTAATCGGTGGTTGGATCAAAAGTTATTTGGAACACAAATCAAGGAATCGCCTGCGCAGGAGCGACCTCGCGAAAAGTTATTGGCTCAAGGTGCTGAAAAGTTGGCGACTTCGGAGTTGATCGCAATTCTGATTCGCAGCGGACGCCCAGGCGAATCGGCCGTGATGGGTGGCCAGAAAGTCTCCAAAGCTTTTGATGGACGCCTTGAAGATCTTCCGTCGGCAGGGCGGGCCGAATTAAAAGAGCTCAGTTGCTCGGTCGAAAAGACAGCTTATTGCCAGATCATGGCGGGCATCGAGTTGGGGCGGCGCGTGGCAGCGCTTTCGGATGAAAGGATCACCACGAAGATTGGTTCCAGTGGAGATGCGATTTCGTTTTGCCAACGACATTTTGCCAGATTGATCTCTGATGGCAAACAGGAAGAATTTCATATTGTTACGCTTGATACCAAGAATCAAGTCATTGATACCCATTGCGTCACGGTGGGAACTTTGGATGCAAGTCTTGTTCACCCACGAGAAGTTTTTCGAGCTGCAATTAAAGATGCTGCCTCTTCAATCATTTTGGTTCACAACCATCCATCGGGTGATCCGACTCCGAGTGGCGAAGACATTGCCGTGACGCGAAGACTCACTGACTCGGGGAAATTAATTGGAATCGATATTCTGGACCATATTGTGCTGGGCCGGTCGCATTCGGTCAGTATTCAAGAAATGGGATAATGCTGACTGTTGGAACCGCTGTTTACTCGGTTCAAGATGCTCTTGGGCGGCTCTGTGTCCTGGAGTTCTATGGCTCGTTCTTCAAGTTGTTTTCAAAAGCGATACAGACGTTTTTCGGTTCGGTAAAAAACCTCAACGATTCAAGTCCACCTTCTCGTCCAACGCCTGAATTTTTAAATCCGCCAAAAGGAGTACGTAAATCTCTCATCAGCCAACTGTTGACCCAAACAACGCCCGCATCGATTTTTTTACTCAGTCTCATGGTGCGATCGAGATCGCGCGTCCATAACGTCGCTGATAACCCAAAACCAACGTCGTTGGCTAATCCCAAGAGCTCTGTTTCCGATTTGAAGGGCATGACGGTGACGACCGGTCCAAAAATCTCTTCTTGATTCAACCGACATCGGTTGCTTGATACTTCGATGACGGTCGGCTTGATGAAAAATCCGTTTTCATGCCCCGGGACTACCGCTGGTTCACCTCCGCAGAGAATCGTACCTTCCTGCTTGGCGATATCCATGTAGGAAAGAACTTTGTCGAAGTGAGGTTGAGAAACGACTGCCCCCAAATCGGTATCAGGCAGGGCAGGGGGGCCGATCTTCAGAGATTGTGCTCGGGTGACCAAATCTGTTTTAAATTTTTCGTAAATGGGTTGTTCCACAAAAATACGTGAGCCGCAAAGGCAGATTTGGCCCTGATTGGCAAACGAAGTTTGCACTGTGGTGGCGAGCATTTTCTGATAATTGCAGTCGGCAAAGATGATGTTGGGGTTCTTGCCACCCAATTCCAGCGAAAGTTTCTTGAACTGCGGAGCGACCACGCGCGCGACATGTTCACCCGTAGCGGTTCCGCCAGTAAACGAAACTGCTTTTATATTCGGATGTTCCAAAATTGCTTGGCCAGCGGTCGTCCCCTGGCCCTGAATAATGTTTAAAACGCCAGGTGGAAGTCCTGCTTCATTGCAGATCTCTCCAAGCATACTCGCCGTTCGAGGGGTTAGCTCACTAGGTTTGGCAACGACGCAATTGCCCGTTGCGATGGCGGGTGCGACTTTCCACGTAAACAGATACAACGGCAAGTTCCAGGGAGAGATACAACTTACAGTTCCCAGAGGTTGGCGAAGCGTAATATTGATTGCATTTTGCCCAACACTCTCATGGGCTTCGCTGGAAAACTGTGTGATGGCACTGGCAAAGAATCGAAAGTTGGTTGCTGCACGTGGAACTTCAATGTTTCGCGCACGGGTGATCGGTTTTCCTCCGTCTTGGCTCTCGGCGACTGCTAATGATTCCATTTGCTGATCAATAAGATCAGCAATTTTCATCATGATGTGGGCGCGTTTTTCCAACGGTGTTTCCGACCACGATTCAAATGCTGATTCAGCAGCGAGGCAAGCCGCAGCGACATCTTCCGCGTTTGAGTTGGCGATCTTCCCAACGACCTTGCCGGTTGCGGGACAAATGTTGTCAATCCATTGCTTGGATTTTGGCTCAACGTAGTGACCGTTGATGAAGTTGAGGATAGTAGAGTCAGGCATCATGGGTTCTTAATAAATCAATTATGGAATAGTGGATGTAAATCCAAAGCCAATTTGTCAGCGGTTTTGCAAAAAATATCCTAACCCAAAGTAAGGGCGACAGGCCAATGTTGGATGACGCTTTGATCTCGGGATGCGGTCTCTCCACGTCGAACCTGTGTCATGCAATCAGGAATTCGTGAAGAACCGCTGACAATTTTCGAAGACAGTGCCTTAAGAGACATTGAGTTAGTTTTTGGTCTAAACCTTTTTAAATGCCATGACCTTGATTTCAATAATCAAGTCTGGATGAGGCAATTGAGCCACAGCGACTGTCGTTCGAGCGGGGCCTGTTTGTTTGTCGAAAAACTCGCCGTAAACTTCGTTGTACCCGGAAAAATGATCCATATTGATCAGAAAAGTGGTCACGTCGACAACGTCTGAAAGCGTGGCTGATTCTTGAGCTAAATAATCACGGATATTGTCGATCACGGCGCGCGTCTGTTTTTTAATGTCATATCGCTTGGTGCCGTCAATTTCCGTAACGCCTTCAATCGTATCGTCAGCCCGACGAGAACTGGTTCCTGACACAAAGATAAAATCTCCGACGCGCTTAACATGGGGATACGCTCCCATTGGCGTCGCTTTGCCCGGTACAATTTTTCCATCTGCCATAAGTTTGCCCAAGTAACTAAATCGAGACTATCCTGCCATTAGAAGCAACCTCGCACTTCCAATAAAGGCGCGTGAATCAGAAAACAGGATTTGTCGGTAGACGATCCAGAACCCGGGCCATCCAAGGGTCATGTTGATTGCGGGCTTGGTGACCGACACCGGCTTGAGAGGTTCTCTTTCTTGACTTGTGGGATCAGTGCCAACAACTTTTGGGGTTCCGGCGGTTCTGTTCTGGGTTTGGGAAGCGACAGCGAGCGATTCGCAAACGCGGGGGGCTAGGGGCGCGCTTGCCATCGTTGGTCTTGCTTCAGGTTTTATTCTGCTTTCGCTTTGGTAAAGACTAAAGCGGAGCGAGTCGCTTGATACAGCTTGTCCTTAAACACTTTCCTTACCCATATTTACGAAGTCAGTTCGAATGACGCGTAACCCGCTACCGATGGGGTGTAGTGAAATTACTTGTCTGCAGTGGTTTTTGCACTGCCTTCCTTTTCTTCGGATTCAGGTTTCACAGGTTCCATCAAATCCAAAGCGAACTTTTTACCTTTGTCGACGGCCGGCAAGCCGTAGGCCATCCATTCAGGTTCTGGGGCGTCCATCAGATAATGATCAAAGAATTGCTGCATTCGTATGGCAAAGTCGCGGCGGTTTTCGTCTTTCATCACCCAGTGTGGTTGTTGGTTGTAATTAAGTAACCAGGCAGGTTTTTCCAGACGACGAAGCGCCACAAACAACTCAATACCTTGGTACCACGGAACAGCCCCATCTTCGTCATTGTGAAGTATCAGAAGTGGCGTATTAACCTTGTCTGCGAAGAAAACGGGCGAGTTGGCGATGTATTTATCACGGGCTGCCCACAGGTCTTGCCCGATCCGGCTTTGAGTTTTTTCGTACTGAAACATTCGACTCATTCCACTTGACCAACGAATTCCTCCGTAGGCACTGGTCATGTTGCTGACAGGGGCGCCTGATTCTGCACAGGCGAACATGTCTGTTTGCGTCACGAGGTAGGCTGTCTGATACCCACCCCAGCTATGTCCTTGCATCCCAATTTTCTTTTCATCAATGAAGCCTTGTTGGACAATATGCTCAACGCCGGGGAGTATCGCGTTAGCCGCACTAGGACCAGGTTCTCCAGTTTTGTAGGGGATATCAGGAATGAATAAAACATAGCCCCGACTCACGTAAAAGCTGTGGTTGATAATTGAGCGGCCTGCTTCAGGCGTGTAATAGCGGTGCAGGTTGTCTGAGTTTCGCTCGTAAAAGTAAACCATCAACGGATATTTTTTGTCGGGGTCAAAGCCATCGGGTTTGTAAATGATTCCATCAAGTTTTTGACCATCGGTGGCGTTCCAACTGATGAGCTCGCCACGGCCCCACAGATAATTATCTTGTTGTGGGTTGATGTCACTAATGCGATAAATCTTTTTAAAATTGAGAGTGCTCGCCCAGATGTCGGAGCACATTTGAAATGTGCTTCGCGAGAAAATTACGTTGTCTGAATTTTTTGCTTTGGAAATACCAGAAACTCGCTCATCGAGTTGGATCAATTGTGTTAACTGGTTGTTTTCCGCAGCGTCGTTGGCAATCGTTAATTTGGAATAGCCGCTGGCCTTGGTGGTTTCATCGAAAGCCGATAGATAGATTGGCTCAGACGTTTCAATGAAACGTGCTTCGGAATCTAGCCGTTGGTAGCGGTAGCGGACTTTATTTTTTCGACCTTCACCCCGGGTCATATTCAAAGGTTTTTGTTGGCCGGTTGGGTCAACTTGCCAGATGTCGTAGCGGTCATAGATCAAGATCGCTTCATCGTCTTTTAACCAGCCTGCCGCGCCGTATGCTCGCGGCAACGAAGGTGTATCGTGTAGTTCATTTTGCAGTGGAAATTTGATGCCCTTGCTAATTTCAACAGGATTGCGGTCGGAGCCAGTCGAAACGGCAAACCACTTTCTCTGTTCGCCATCAAACCAAGTCACATATTTTCCGTCGGGTGAAATTGAACCCGAAAATTTTGTCTTCTTGACCAGCGTTTCATGCGTGCCGGTGTCGAGGTTGACCAGATAAACATCCTGAAATCCAGGAATGTCCCAAGAAAGCATCTTTCGATAAGGCATGTTCGAATTGGCAACCACTACGTTCGATTTTGAACGGAAATCAATTCGTAGGTCAGGAATCTCCTGGGTGGCCAGCTGCACAATTTTTTTGGTTCGCAAATTGTAAACAGCTCGATAACTCCGGTTCCGTTCACGAGCGACTTGGAGAAGTTGTTGAGGTTGTAATTGCGGGTCTTGCCAATGCCAGAGATCGAGCTTAGCTTTCGGTTCTTCATCTTCGTCTTTTTTCCCTGCTCGTTCCTCAATGACCGCTTCTGGAATCGGAGCAGTGTCGAAGAACAATCGCTTTCCATCCTCAGAAAACAGTGCGGTCGCAACGGGTGAAACCCACCAGTTTTGAGGAATCCCCGCCGATTCTTCGTCAGCAATTTTTGTTGCCATTTTTTGCCGTGTTTTCCAGTGGTAAAGCGCCCAGGCAGATGTCTTGCGCTTGTAGTCATCTTTGTTGGTCAAGAACGCGAGTTGCGAACCATCCTCGGTGAAGGTGACGTTTTTATATTCTGCGTGACCGGAAATAATCTGCTGGAGTTCGAGGCTCTCGAGATCAACCACGTAAACGCCCTCGGGCGATTTCTCATGGCTATCCGATTTGGATCCCTTTTTTTTGCTTTCCGCTGCTTGGGTGGACGTGACAAAGGCCAGTCGCGCGCCGTTTTTGGAGAACCAATATCTTACGACATGTGGAAAGGTCTGCTGCAGTCCGGAATCGAGGTCACGTAAGACAAGCGTCGTACCGACGGTCTTTGTTTTCTTAACCTCTTTCTCCTTGTCGTCGCTTTTGGAGGCCTCCGGTTTGGATTTCTTTTCTCCTTCAGATTTTTTGGTTTTCGTTTTTTTAGGTTTCTGTTCGCTGGTGTTCGAGTTTGTGACGGGGCGTTTTTTGAGTTTTAGTTGCTTTTCAGGTTTGCGCAATCCTGTTGGCGTTACCTCATAGGATTCAACAACAGTTGACGATTGCTGTTTGACCGATTGGGTGTCCAGCTCTTTATTGAATTGATAAGCAAGCCATCGCCCATTCTCTTGCGGAATGTTGAAGGACTTAACGTCGTTGGCACTGAACCTTTCTCCAGTCTTAAGCTCCAGCACTTCCAAGATGGGACTTGGCAGATCATCTGATTTTGTTTTGGCTTTTTTAAGTGCCTTAAGCTTTGCTTTGGAAGGTGAGATTCGATAGACGACAAACTTCGAATCAAAAGTGAAACGCGCGCCTCCGCCACGCTCGATCCGATACTCCTTGGTCGAACCGTTTTGACGAATTCGCAGGTTTTCCTCCGCATCTACCTTGCCGCTGCGGGTTGAATATAAAACCCATTTTCCGTCAGCCGAAATTTGCTGGTTGGTGATACGATGCCAAAGGTCATAGTCCGAATGGTTAAGTGGCCGCTTGTCCGTAGAATCGGACTGGGCAAAACTGTCGGAGCTAAGTAGGCCAACTGCCAAGAGGCAAAAAAATAAAGTCTGGAAAAACTGATTTTTTGAGTTGTGGTACATGCGGAGCCTTGGTGTTCGTCGAATCCATGAAATGGCGAAACTAGAATGCCATTGCTTAAGATTAATTGGAATCTGGCGGCTTGCAAAGCAAACTACCCTCAGACTGCCGTAGACAGTTGTTTCTTTCGTGCGGTTTTGTACTTAGTCCGGATCGTCCAACTTGTGATCGCCGTGATCGCGAGAGTTAAGGCAGCTGTCAGATGGACAAGCAGAGATTTTAGACCCACTTTGTACTTTTCAGGATCGTTGGAATACAAGCCATCGAAGTGCAAGAAACCAGTCTTGTTGTCAGCGAAATTTAAATAGACCAGCAAGAAAAGCTGGAACAGGGCGACCGCTCCTGTGACAAGCATCACATAGCGATACTTGAATCGCGCAAGCACAATTAACGTCGTAAGAACAAATAAATTGCCAAATGTTTTTCCCGCCAGAAACCAGGACAAGTGATTCGGATCCTTGCGAATCAGCAATGTACAAATTGGATTGCGTTCGTCGAGGAGGATTGTTTCTTGAAATTGAACGACCAGCATCGAATCAAAGATCGAAACGCTTACGATAAATATCAAACACATCGCGAACAGAAAACGTTGAAGCCAAAGATAACTAAAGTAAAACTGATTTGATTGGATTGCTACATCGCCAAGGGAAATCGGAATTGCTTTTGACATAAGATTTCAGATTGAAAAATTCGGACTTAAAAATACGAACCTGCACGTACGCATTTGATATGCCAAACTGCGAAAAGTTGAGTAGCGCTGATTTGCAATTTAAATTTTGTCATTGGTGTTCTTTAAAGGGGTTGAGAGTTGCCTCGGGGCTAATCCGGTTTGGGAGGATTTAGATGGAATCATATTCGGTGCACAGAAGTCGGTTCCGCCTGCCGTTTGTTTAAGCAGGCTAGGCTTGCTTGAATCGGTTCACAGAATCGTCAGCGAGCCATTCATCCCGGTCGGATGAGAGGCCGTGGCCATGGACCGGGCGATTAGGTGTACCGCTGACATCGAATCAGATGGCCTCGGTCAACAAAAAAACGCTCCATCTAAAAAAGATGGAGCGTTCCTTCCGAGGACACACGCATGACGCGTGACCAACACATTCTAAATCAACGTGTTCTTAGAATATCACTTCGTTTGGTTAAGCCTCGATTCCCGCGACAACTGCCGAGGCAGTCGAATCGGCTTTTTGTTTTGAACCGACTGGTGGTGCACTGGTTGTTGCTAAAGCCCCACCACTCATTGGCATGCCTCCGCCCCACGATTCCGCAGGGTAGGCGTTCATGCCATGTTCACTTACATCAAGACCTGCAAGTTCATCAGCTTCTGTAACTCGCAAAATTCCACAAACCTTCAAAACACCGAATAAAGCAAGCATGGTTAGAAAGGCCCATGTCACAATCGCAAGTGTTCCAATGCACTGTGCGGATAGCAAATTCAAATCCAGCCATGCATTCGGATCCGCAAAATGTGCGTTGGGAATGAACCCAATCGCCAAGCATCCCCAGATGCCACACAGCCCATGAACAGGCCACGCACCAACGGGATCATCTATCCGTAAACGGTCAAGGAGACGCACGCCGACAACAACGAGTGCACCGGCGCACGCTCCTATCACCATTGACCACCATTCTGAAAAACAATCGCATCCGGCAGTGATTCCCACCAATCCACCTAACGCACCGTTGAGGCTAAGCGAAAGGTCAGGTTTTTTAAGCCAAATCCAACTGATCAAAGTTGCAATAATTGCACCCGCGGCGGCGGACAAAGTTGTGGTGACCGCAATTTTCACAGTCGCATCAATGTCGCCAGCTGTTCCAAAATTGAGTTGGGAGCCGGGGTTAAAGCCATACCAACCCACCCACAGAATAAATACACCCAAAGCTGCAAAAGTCATATTGTGTCCAGGCAGTGCGAGTGACTTTCCATCCTTTGAAAATCTTCCAATCCGCGGACCAAGCAAGATCGCTCCCGCAAGACCGGCAAACCCCCCCACTGCATGGACGACAACGGAGCCGGCGAAATCTTGAAAGCCGAGTTCGTCTAACCATCCGCCACCCCATTTCCAATAACCGCTGATTGGATAAACCAATGCGGTCAGGATGGCGCTAAAGATCAGGTAAGAGCTGAACTTCATGCGACCCGCAACAGCTCCCGAAACAATGGTCGCCGCAGTAGCAGCGAAGACTGCTTGGAAAAACCAAGACGCATGCGGTGAGAGACTGGCACCGTCTTTGGCTTCGTAGAGGCCAAAGCCGCCAAATGAGAAGTACGGATTGAGAGATCCATATAGATACTCTCCCGGATACATGATTCCGAATCCAATTATAAAAAATAGGATTCCACCGATCGAAAGATCCATCAAGTTCTTAAATAGAATATTGACAACGTTTTTGGCACTGTTCAAGCCGACTTCTACTAAGGAAAATCCGGCCTGCATGAAGAGGACCAAAACGGCACATAGAAATATGATTGCGTTGTTGAAGACGTAAGAAAGTTCGTCAGATGTTATCGCGGCCGTTTCTTCAACAGCTGGTTCCGCGGCAGCGACATCCAACGACGGGGTTGGTGCTTGGGCGAAGGTGGTTCCGTTAAGTGCCAACGGTCCGCAAAAGAGAATCAAAACGACTAATAAATAGAAGTTTCGTTTCCGAAAAAGAATACTTTGGTTAGACAACCCGTTTCTGAATTTGCGCACTTTTGGCCTCGACAATTAGCATCGACTCGGAAGTAACGAGGGGAAACTGGTTTCTCGATTTTCCCTTTACGTGGAATGCCAACTTTGCAAACTTCATACCAATTCAGTTTGGACTGCCGGTCGCTCAAGCGAGGTTCGGCTTATTGGTACGGAAAAAACCGTATAACATCTCAGGTAAAAAATTTGCCTGAAAATTGTCAGAGCGAATGTCGCAAGGCGATTCGCCTAATCCACATGCAACGTGTCTTGTGATGGGGGCAATCGACTCTGAAATTGATAGTCCGAACGGGTTAAGTGAATAACCAGCCCTTGAACCGCAAATAATGTTTGTTGCTTGAAAAAGGCTTGTGGGTGATTTGCCTAAAAAACAATCATCATTGATTGCTTTTTTAGTGGCAAAGTTGAGGTAGCCAATGTGGTTTGATTGTGAAAATACACCACCTCGTCTGAGATCAACTGAGGAGACTCTCATTCAAATCTACTCGCATTACACTCATTTTCGTCACAGTTTGACATATTTCCCCAAACGGGTGAATTAACTAACAGACTATATCAAATGGGATTGAGGATTTTCCTACTAACCGCCGATCCACCGAATGATGCGACCTGTAGCGAACTTTTCGATGACCACACCTGTTTCGCTCAGTTTGATCACACGAATTGAAACACTTATTGGGTTCTAGTGAATCCAAATAGGCAAAGATTTACTGAGGAATCAATCATGAAATTTGGAAAAGCAGGGTGGAGCCTAATATTAGGCTTGTTCGGAACGGGTCTGATGAGTGTGTCTGGCGCAATGGGGCAAACAGGAGTTTACACTCCTGTTAGTTCAGTCGGCTATCAACAAGCGGCAGAAGTGCCAATCTTGACTCCACAGCAAATGGCAGTTCCCAGCCCCGAGGGTGCTGGTTATCAAGAAGCAGTCGCTGGTTGCGGGTCGGCGAATTGTGGCTGTGCAGTGGGACGAAGTTGCGATGGCGATCCGTGGACTCTGTTTGGGCGGAATTGCGACGAGCCGCGTTTTAATATCGGTGGATGGTTCCAGGGTGGTTATCACAGTAAATCAAATGATCTGTTTAACTCGAGCCCTGACAGTTTTAATCTGCACCAGGGTTGGTTGTTTCTAGAAAAAGAAGCCAAATCTGAAAATTGCGAACTGGGGTTCGGTTTTCGCTTCGATGGAATGTACGGAATCGACGCCGGCGATACTCAGGCATTTGGCAACCCAGCCAACACGTGGGATCTCGATCCGAGATTTCAACGGGGTGGTGGATACGGCTGGGCCATTCCTCAACTTTATGGCGAGATTGCCAAAGGTGATTTGAGCGTTAAAGTCGGTCACTTTTACACGCTAATTGGTTATGAAGTTGTGACTGCTCCCGACAACTTTTTCTATTCCCACGCGATGACGATGTACAACAGTGAGCCATTCACTCACACCGGTGCAATCGCCAGCTATTCGCTCAATGACGACACCACGATTTATGGTGGTTGGACTTCCGGTTGGGATACCGGTTTCGATTTTTCAACGGGCAGTAATTTCCTTGGAGGATTCAGCACTCAACTCGATCCAAATGTCTCATTTACTTACATGACGACGTTTGGCGATTTTGGTGCACGGAGCGCTAACAATGATGATGCATATTCTCACAGCTTGGTATTTGATATCAAGTTGACTGAAAATCTCCAGTACATTGTCCAAAGTGACTTGCTCCGAATTGCGAGTACGGGTGAAGACAATGTCGGGCTCAACCAATATTGGATCTACCAGGTTAATGATTGCATGTCATATGGTGCTCGGATGGAATGGTGGAAGGGCGATGATGTGACGGGTTACCAACCGCATGGCGGATTGGCACCTACGAGTTCAACTTCATATTACGCTTCGACTTTTGGCGTGAACTACAAGCTTGGTTCGAATGTGACGATTCGACCAGAGTACCGTTACGATTGGTCTCCCGCACTTGACTACAATCAAGGTTACTTCGGGATGGATATGATCGCGACTTTCTAAGTTCAGCGAAATGACGATGCCGCGATTGGATCAATCAATTGAACGATTTCGATTTAAGTATCAATCCAAACCACCGCTTTTGACGACTTAAAAACCAAACGCTTCCTATGGATTCATAGGAAGCGTTTTTTTGTCGCCGCGGCTTTTTGAAAACCAGAAACGCTGAGTTGCCTCGGAAAGCCCGAAGTGTAATCGGCGACTGCGATGAAGACTTCCGCTTTGATTTAGCCGATAAAACGGCTTTGACGACCGGCCGAGAAGATGGACTTCGCTTTCAAAGAATCATCGAGGCAATCATGGCATGAACTTTTTGAACTCGAGAGAACAGTTCTGACAGCGTTGATTAAATGAATCCAACCCAATCGTCGTACGAGTGATTGCCGGTGGGAGAGGTTGGCATCCCTTTTGTAATTCACTGTTTTGATAAATAGCCATCCATTGATAAACCAATTCTTTCCAAAGGGCATGCATTAGCGGCATTGGGAGAGGATCACGGTAGCACTTGCCTCAGGTCCAATTCAATCGAAACCGCGCGGACCAACGACTCTCGCATCGACCAGCGATTCCTGACACGGTCATAGTTCGCATCTTCTTTTAATATGGCGTTGATCACCCGCTCTATGTCGGGCTTGGCCTGAGATCCATTACTGGATCGTAACATTAAACCTCCGAATTCTGCCCTTTGAATCAATGTTTCAAATGGGGGCCGGATCGCAGTAATTTAGGCACCAGCGCGGGTGTACGTTCTAAACAGAATGTAGCAGCCAAATTGTCAAACAGATGATGCGTTGCGGAGTTGAATCACACCGTCACGTTGAAGCAGTTTCAGATCCGGTCTAACGACGGTCCACCCGGCATCGACGCTAAGAGAAACCATGTTCATTTGATTATTTCGTGGCCACCAAATTTCGTCGTCGGCCATTTGCTGGAACTCCGCTGGTACGCCCCCACGCCGCCAACCATATTGTTCCAGTTTGTCCCAATTCGCATATTGATGGCAGGCAAATTTGCCAGGCTTCAGCTTAGGCCGAGCATTACGCAAAATTTCACCAATGTGTTTTTGATTATTGTGGCAAAGAACCCCCATGGACCAGAAGAAGTCAATGCTGCCATCCTCGATACAGGAAAAAGAATTTTCATTGACCTGGTGACATTCCAAACGTCCCTCAAATTGCTCAGGATCAAGCCACTGAGTGACATCTTGGTAGTCGACCGTAATCAGTTTTCCGTTGGGAATGTGCTGCAGAATCGCGCGACTCCAGGCTCCATTACCTGGTCCTAATTCCATCACCCGTGAATCGGGTTTCAAGAATGGCAAAATCGCTTGCTTAAAGACCCGCCGGTACGATCCACCAATTCGTTTTTCTTCGCTGCGACGAACCTTGTTGGGTAACAGGCCAAGTACGTTGCCGCTATCGTAGCCGTAGTCAAACTCCTTCTTCAGCCATTCTGTTGTTGGCATCGTCTTCGCTCCTTGAATCGCTTTCACACAGCCCCACGGGCCGCATTTTAAATTATATTTTGCCTGACTCTTTGCCCTGATTTTTTACTAAAAACGGGGTTTTTGAGATAGATCGATTCAGGGTGCGTTGACTTCGTCTGTCTCGGCGTTTTTGCCATCGTTTGCCGGGCTATTTTCCAATTTTGCCGCATCGTCGTATCAAGGTCATACAACAATCGTGTGCTTTTCCGTGGGCAGTTGATTTGACGGTCAAACAACGATTGCTGACAATGGCATCGTTCGCTTTGCGAGACGACCAGATATTTGGATTTTTATAAGGCCAGACATGCTTTTTACTCCCTACCTAATGAATCAAATCAAGTCCAGGTTGCTGCTGACGGGTTTGTTTATGACCACGATGATGCTTGTTTTGCCTTCCGGCATTGTTGCGCAAGCTAATCCAAAATCGGCTGAGATTTTTGGAGCGAAGTTCAAAAATTTAGAAACAATGGCAGTGGGGGAGTGGTGGAAGGTCAAGCCTAATAAGCGTCGGACGATGAATCTCAATGTCGAGCGGGATCAAGTTTGCGCTTTCGCTGTTTATACACACGACCATGGAACCTTGAAGTTGACGGCCCAAATGTTTCCCCTGATGCCGGACGAGGAAAAAGTGGCTCGGCTCGAATTGATGCAAGCCGACGGTACGTGGAAGGTGGTTGCCCAAGAGGCAGTCCTTAAACTTGGTTGGAGTGCGCATTTTCGAATTGATAATTGGGACAACACACAGAATGTTCCGTATCGCATTCGTCACGGCAAACAGGCGATGTTTGAAGGCTTGATTCGAAAAGACCCGATCGACAAGGATGTAATTGTAGTCGGTAATCTTTCGTGTAACAGTTCTCGCACGCCCGGCCCGCGACCCAAAATGTTAGACAATCTAAAAAAGCTGGACCCGGATTTTCTGTTTTTTGCTGGCGACCAATCGTACCACCATACCGAGCACACTTACGGTTGGCTCGAGTTTGGAATTCAGTTTCGTGAGGTTCTAAAAGATCGGCCGGTTGTTACGATTCCCGATGACCACGATGTTGGCCAAGCAAACATTTGGGGAGAAAACGGTAAAAAAGCTACCAACTCGGCTGGTCCCAGTGGTGGATTCTTTTTCCCTGCCAAGTACGTCAACATGGTGCAGCGTTGTCAGACTTGGCACCTGCCAGACGCATACGACAATACCCCGATCCAACGCAACATCGGTGTTTACTATACCGACTTAACGATTGGTGGAATCAACTTTGCAATCCTCGAGGATCGCAAATTTAAGAGTGGTCCGGAAGGCAAGATTCCAAAAATGGGTCCACGGCCAGATCATATTAACGATCCCAAATACGATCGAAGTGCGGTTGATTTACCGGAACTAAAATTACTCGGTGATCGCCAGGTACAGTTCCTTAATCAATGGAGTCAGGATTGGACGGACGCTGAGATGAAATGCGTGCTTTCCCAAACTGCGTTTTGTGGAGCCGTTCATTTACACGGACAAGAGTCCAATCGCTTGCTTGCAGATTTGGATAGTAACGCATGGCCTCAAAAGGGACGCAACAAAGCACTCACTGAAATTCGACGTGCTTGGGCACCCCACCTATGTGGTGATCAACATCTCGCTGTTTTTGTCAAACATGGAATTGAGAACTTTGGCGATGGACCGTACGCGTTCACTAGTCCTGCGATTGTGAACACGATTTATGGGCGTTGGTGGTGGCCGGAGGATGAAAAACCTGGCCCTAACCCAGTCCCCAATAGTCCGTTACCCTGGACGGGTGATTATCTCGATGGATTGGGTAACAGAATATCGATGATGGCCTACGCCAATCCGCCTAATCGAAAAGACGAAACTCAACGTGGAGACGGTTTTGGTGTTGTCCGATTCAACAAAAAAACGCGCAAGATCACTTTTGAATGCTGGCCACGTTTTGCAGAGATGAGCGATGGAGACAAAGCTCAATTCACCGGTTGGCCGATCACGATCGACTATCGAGATAATGATGGGCGAAAGCCGGTTGGGTACTTGCCTGAAGTCGTTGTAAGTGGAGTTGATCGACCTGTGATTCAGGTCATCCAAGCGGATTCAAAGGAAGTTCTTTATACGGTCAGGGCACAATCGAATCGTTTCAAGCCACCGATTTATCGGAAAGGAGCGCACACGCTCAAAATTGGCAGGGATCAAGCGAATCTCAGTCGCATCGATGGATTGATGCCTGTCGCCGAAGGTGCCAGCGCAGAACTTCAAGTCGTGTTGGATTAGAAAGTGCATTGAATGTGTCGTGAACGGTCAAATCGGTACGATTGACCGTTTAGCCGGAGCAACTAGCGTCCGGCGTGAGCGACACGAATCAATCGAAACCCATTATCCAAAGTTTCGATGGTGTCGATCCACAGGGAGTCATTCCAGCGATAACGAATCTGAAGTTTGTTAACTTTAGCTGACAAGATCGCATCTTTGGCGGACGCAAGCGAAGGAGTTGGATTGGGCACTCCCCGAGAATTTAATTTGCTGCGCTGAAATAATTGAATGTCCTTGGCGTGTGTTTCAAGATCTCTAAACAACAATTCGATTTGAGCTTCGCTCAACCGGGCCTCGCGCAGTGGTGGAAGCTGGGATAAATCCATGCCATCGTGGTTCGGTGGATGGGCGATCGGCGAAAGTGACGGTTCGTCCGGTTTGCCAGTTTGACTTCCCAACAGGGGTTTGCGATTGTCGGGTCGGATTCGAAACCAGTCGCGACGAGAAATGAATTTGGTGGAATCGGCCATGCTTAGTTATCAATCTTGAGAGGTGGCAGGAATTGTGGTTTTGGATCCAGTTGAATTTGGTTGAGTTCCGAGGATGGCGCGTGACACTGCTGGCAAGTTGGTTGCCTAGAGAATAAGGTGACTTTTTCTCCTGAGTAGTTGCGAGCTTGAAATCAGTTTTGGCTGGAACTTTTGACCATGTAAGATACGAGCCTTGCTTTTTTAAAACCCGAGAAGCTAAATTTTTGAGTAATGGCCTTAGGTAAGGTTCATCCATCTCGGCACGACTAGCAAGAACGATAATCGCTTCGCGGGCACGACTCAAAGCAACATTCACGAGTCTTTTCCATTCATCATAAGGCCAGCCGTAACTACCAGCATTCACCGAGTCAAAAATGACGATATCGGCTTCAGATCCTTGTTGGCTGTGGACGGTAGATGCCATCCATGAGTGGAAGCCGTTTGCAGCAAACATCGAATGGATTGACTTTGCTTGCGCTTTGAATGGGGAAATGAATAAGCCATCTGCCATGCGAATTTTTGGATCAGCAAAGATCTTATGGAGTATATTTTTTGTTGCGGCACGTTGCCAACTGCGATTCCCAGGGCCGCGCTCCGCACGAATTGAAGGAAAATCATCACAGTCCTCATCCAATACATACCAAATAGCGCGGGGCTGACTCACTAGTAAGGGTGGCAAATCGAATCGGCGATCATAAACCTCTTCTGCAGTTTCAAGAAAGTTATCGTACTGAAAAGCTGATACTACATTACAGACTTCTGAGTGCATTCGATATTGCTTTTGCAGTACATGAACGCCGTCAATCTTTTGGCTGATTCGATTTAGATGACTCAAGCCACTGCGCGCGAGCCAATTCCCTTGCTTTGGTTCTAGGATCCGACTGACTCGGCTAATTGGGGCGAGTTGTTTGGAATCGCCAACCAAAACGACACGTCGGCTCGCAAGCAAAGAAAGAGCGGCAACCGCAACACGTGACATCAAGCCAGCTTCATCAATAAAAATCGTCGTGAATGGTGCAAGTCCATTCTCAATGTCTTCCTTAACCTCGGCGTAATGAATGCATGTCATAGCTTTGAAGGACGTGCCGATGACAACTTGGACAGAATCATCCAAGAAGTTGCGTTTGGCTGCGTCTCTCATGGATTCTCTGATGTCCTTTATTTGTTTGCGAATAAGTGCTTTGTCTTCGGCGACACGACAACAAGCTAATGATTGGGCGAGCGATTCGATTTGTGCCAAATATTCTGTCTCAGTTCCACGAAGCAGCTCAGTTAATTGCTTCGTTTCGAATTGCTTGAGAGAGGTACCCTTTCCAATTCGCAACAATTTTCCCTCGCTTAGGCTGATACCTGATTCATTCGCAGATGTTCCAATGGAGATTGCCACTGCATCGGTTGCGCGATTCGTCGTGGATACAACCAAGATCCGCTCGGTAGGATCCTCCAAAACTTTCGCAACTTGTTTTCCAGTCGTATAGGTTTTCCCAGTACCAGGTGGCCCCCAAAGAATGCTCCAAGATTTTCTCCACCATGAGTGCAGATACCCAAGGCTTACTTGTGAAAAGTTTGTTACATCAGGGTGGATCCCACCCTCAGTTGCCGCCAATCTTTTCGGCAATTCTTGCCTAATGTTCGTGAAATCAGGGTCGTTGTAAATCGAATCTAAGAATGAAAGAAACTCAAACGGGCGGACGTAAAAAGAGCCACATCTAGGGGGGCGCTCCGGGTCGGAAACAGAAACAAAGATTCGCCCGGTTGCTTCGTCGATCTCCAGTACTTCCCCTGACCACATCATTGAATCATCAGATTCGGTTTGATCCAAACTGTTGTCGAAAATTGTTGTTTGTGATCTTTCAAACTCGTTGAGCAATAATGGTCGAAAGGCAACTGCGCCTTCCCAAGTCCAATTAAATTCGACGGAATGCCCAGTTTTTAGCTCAAAAACAGTTCCCTTTTCCGACTCGGAGACAACATTTACGTTTCGACATCGGAGCCGCTTCCATTTCGAGGAGTCGCGGTATTCTTTTCGAATGGCGTTGCGAGCATCCTCGAGTAATTGGTTTGAGGCGGGCGGTAAGTTTAGCTGAGCACGAAAGCGTGCTTGTTCAAAGTCTCTTTTATCGGTGATGAACGAATCTTTGTTTGACATGGAGCTTGTTTCATTCAGCTTTGGTTCTTTACGAGAATCAAATCGACGATCAAATACTTAATCTGGCTGCAAAAAAACCAATGATTCAAATTTTGAACAGGCGACTAGTTTGGGAGTATAACCCGTGTCAGTTTGGGTTACCAAAGTTTTAGTCTTGGCCTTTGTAGTCAAGACATTAAGTCGTCGTTCTCAAAATGGAGATAAATAGATTCGAGATGGGGGTCGCTGGGGATTTACTTTTCTTCTTAATTCTTTTCTCTCACTTCAGATTCTTTCCGCTTTTTACAAGGACAATTCGTAAGGAAGCTCAGGAGGTTCTGGAAAAGTGGGTCAGCACACCCCCAAAAATTCATTGCGCTTACTGGCCGGGAATGTAATTGAGCGTGTAATAAGCAACCGGATGCCAGAGTGATTTTCCATTAGCATTCTTGATACCGTCTAGATGAAGTTCGTGCACGTGTCCTGCATGTAGTTTGTCCACAAACAAACGTACTGACATCCCATCGGCCGCCACCGTGGCCTTGGTGATTTTACAATCAACGTGATCAACCTCCGGGCTCCCGTAGCTTTCCTGATAAATGTAGGTGTAGGTTGGAAGCGAATAAGATTTGGGATCACTGGCGGACTGAGGATCAACGGGCTGAGTAAATTTTAGTTCGAAACCATCGGACTTGGCCTTCATCTGAAGAACTTCGAACGGTGTTTTGCCTGTCCATTCCAGACGTTCAAGTGCAAAGTTCTGTTTGCCACGGGAGCCCCAGCCGCGATTGGTACCGCCGACAAACATCATGCCGTTGGATGCCTGATCAATTGCCAGGTTTCCCGATCCAAACCCTTCGGTAAAAGGGAAACATGCTCCCTGATAGTGTCCATTAACTTTCTCGAGGTCGACCCGCATGACCCAACTGAATGTTTGATCGCAGACAAACATTTGATTCTTGAAAGGTCCGAATTTTCCGTCGGACGTGTCACAAACGAGACCGGCTGCCGACTGGCCCATTTTTTTGTAGGGAAACAATATGGCAGTCGGTTCGAGTTCAGGAATCTTCTTGGCCTCGGCCATGATCCGCGATCCACTTTGGGGGTCTTGAGGGCGAGGGCCAATGGCATCGGTGGCTTGATACCAGTCGTTGCCTTTCGGGTTGCCCTGAAAGGATCCCTTCCTCAACCACTTCAACCCACAAGTGCCATTCCAGGGTCCTTGGTTGTCGGTGTAAAACACTTCGCCATCTACATTAATTCCCATTCCGCCTGGCGAACGAATTCCACTACAAGTTGGGGTCATGGTCCCATCAGGAGAAACACGAACGCACCAACCGCGATATTTATTTTGACTTGTGAATGATCCGGTTAAGCAAAGCGTCACCCAGATATTTCCCTCGGCGTCAAAGTTTGAACCAAAAGCGTACTCGTGGTAGTCGCCGTTAATTCCCCACCCATCGGAAATGGTTTCACAAACATCGGCCAAGCCATCCCCGTCTTCGTCAGCTAGGCGAGTGACTTCTCCTCGTTGTGTCGCGTAGATCGAACCCTCTCGATACGCAAGTCCGAGTACTTCATGTAACCCATCCATGAATAGCGTCGATTTGATTTTTGACGGGTCCGGTTGAAGCGGGTCATGAAAAGCATAAATATCACCTCGGCGTGACGACGCCATCAGCCGGCCATCAGGCATGAATTCAAAATCACCAACTTCGAATACAACGTCTTTGGGCGTCGGGACTTTTGAGATGCGATAATAGTCTGACTGATTGGTTTCAGCTTTTTGAGCGGTGCTTGCCGAGGTAAACAACAAGACCGTGGCACAAAGTAGCAGGGTCAGTTTGAGGGATAGATTCATGGTCATGTTGGAGGCTATATCAAGTGGGTGTATTGTGAAACTCCACCAGGCGTTCGGCTAAAGTTTCGATATTGGGGGCATCAATGCGGAATCGTTCCTCATTAACGTTTTGAATCGAGGTCATTCAATTGTGATTGGCACCAGTTGG
Organism: Mariniblastus sp.; assembly: GCA_029247405.1. Taxonomy (GTDB): domain Bacteria; phylum Planctomycetota; class Planctomycetia; order Pirellulales; family Pirellulaceae; genus Mariniblastus. The sequence continues at coordinate 1,187 of JAQWLH010000192.1, read as the reverse complement.
CAAAAAGTTTGGATGACATAATCGTGGCTTCTCGAGTTTGGGTTTTTGGTTGGGCGTTACCAGTCGTAGGTTTGTTCAAATTCAGCCGAGCCATTGCTCAGATCAATGACACCTAAGAGTGCCGACTGTCCGTTGCTGGCCTTTAAGACTGACGTGGTTACACCAGAGAGTGCGGTTTCAAATCTGTCGTCCACTGCAAAAGAGTTGGCTTTGGCATTCACTTTTTTGCCCATTGCGGCAAGGTAATATATTTTTTGGGGACCATTCGAAGTGATTTTGAATTTTCGTTTGAGTAAGGGTCGACCGTCTTGAACTACGGGAATCGGTTGGTCTTCAATCGTGACGTCACCGATTTGATATTTAAAGATCGGCCGTCGGTCTTTGTCAAAGCGGTAGCCTTTGAACTTGGGTCGTTGAGCATCGGAAAACTCTCTCGGCCATTGACCCTCGACGAGTTCACTGACAAATACGACAGTGTCGTGCAGCGGTAAAACGTTCTCGCCCAACGGGGACTCAAACCCTTGGCCCCGACCCGTCCAGTGACGCGAAGCGTCAATAAAGTTTTCTTGCCAAAGCAAAGCCAGGCGACAGTTCTGAGCATCAAATGCAAGGTTCGTTTGCTCTGGATAAGCCACTCCGATTGCCCGGGCACCGGCGCCCTGGATAAAGTTGCGATAAATGATTGGCCGATCGGTTGCCTTGAGTTCGAGTTTAGACCGGACAAGTCCTTTGGGTTTGGCGGCTTTGTCGGCGTCTGCAAGAAACATCCATAATGCGTCGATTTGTTTTTGTGCATTTCCTTCGAGCAAGTCAGGATAGAATGATTTTCCGCCGGGCCAGGATTCAGGCATCCGGGTGCCGCGACGAAAATTTGAGGGCTTCAACATGTAAGCTTGAAACCAGTCTTTTGCGAGGCGCTCGGTCATGGTAGTCAAGTCAATCGCTTGAATCCCCGTTGCGTTGTATTTCCCGAAGGTATGGCATTTGATACACGATAGTGCATCTTCACCCGCCAGAAATCGCCCATGAGCTTTGACTTTTCGTTCTGGCTCCGTTTGCGAGACCGAGATTACGTTGTCCAGTTTATCAACATTGATCAATTGCTGTGCCAGCTCACCCATGACCTGCTTGCCTCCAAATCGAGGCATTCGCGTATTCATGTAGGGCCGACTTTTGACACCTTCGGT
>JAQWLH010000165.1 GCA_029247405.1 Mariniblastus sp. | reverse complement strand
TTTCAATAAAACTTAAAGGAAAGCCAAATCGCGATCCTGGGTACATCACAACACGTGTTCCATCAGCAAGTAGTTTAAAAACCCCATCTACCTGGGGAGATTTTTCACTTGTGGTGGGTAGGCGTCCCCAAAAGACAGGGATTAGCCAGATCGCAATCAACAACCAGCACAACACCGACCAATTCTTGGGGTTTATTTTTTGGATTAGCGACATAACCACCATGATAACCGGTTGATAATTACGTGTTGATGAGCGGAGCGATCGCCCGAGTTTGAATTGCTTTGCTTCATTATTTTATCACCCCGCAAATCTCCGCGGTGACCAGTTTTTACAATCAACATTTTTTTCGGCGAACTTTGACTGTCAGTCACTATCGGCGAGCCCCGCCCAAATCAAAGTATTCTTCCGTCCCGTGTGCTTTGCTTGCGGTTGCAACCGATTTTGAACCAAAATTCAAGCCAGCATTTTTCTGATGTTCTGAGCTCTCTAAATTACACCCAATCCACAGGTTTGGGGGAGATCCCGGGGATCACCGGTCTTTCCAAAACCTGAGAGAACAGACCAACACCGCTGCTTAAAAATAATCAAATGAACTATTTTTGATTTAGTAGCAGGTTGATCAATTTAGATTTGTCGTAAAAATCTCTTAGTGACAGTTTATCGAAAGCCACGGCCAGACGTAACTTTCGGCGGTCGGATCCTTCTCTGTTACGGTTCCAAGTTTGGCAGCAAGTCTGATTGAAGAACAATTTCCACTTTCCATTTTCATGGCCCCTCAAGTCTAATGGCTCCACCGCTCATTGAATTCTCACAAGCCTGCACATCAGCGGCCAACCTAGGCGGTCAAGTTTTGATGAAATGGCTTGGTAAGACCACCCCCAAAGAAAAAGGATTTCGCGACCTGGTCACACAGGCTGACCTCGAATCCCAACAAGTCATTCGCGACTTTCTACTCAAAGAGTTTCCCGATCACCGGTTTATTGGAGAAGAAGATTCTCACGAAGAAACTGAGTCCCTGACGGATGAAGATTTCTGTTGGATTGCCGACCCGCTTGACGGGACCACCAACTATGTTCACCAACTACGATCATTTGCTGTTTCAATTGCGCTCCAACGTGGAAACGAGACACTTGTTGGTTCGGTTCTCGACCCTGTACTGCAAGAGAACTATTCAGCGATCAAAAATCATGGTGCGATGCTAAATGGGGAGCCAATCCACACCAGTGGATGTGACAAGTTAAGCAAGGCTTTATTTGTTTTTAGCTTCGGCCGTGGCATTGATCGAAACGATGTTCAAGTAACCCGCTTTCTAAACACGCTCGAATCTGCTGGAAGCATTCGCCGGCTCGGCTCGGCGGCCTTGAATTTATGCTACCTGGCGTGCGGACGAGTCGACGGCTATTGGGCAACTGAGCTTAAAAAATGGGACGTTGCAGCAGGTTGGCTAATCGCCACCGAAGCAGGAGCGACGATCAAAGATTTTCGCGGCAAACCAATTGATCTGGACTCACCCTATTTTTGTGCAACATCGACCGAGAGGCTGTACGAACAAATCCAGCCTTTGCTGAACATCTGATCCCGTGTTTGTTTTATCGCCATCAAGACGATGCGTTGGCTCCCAACACGGATCGTTTAGGCTATGCAGAGCAACTCCCAACGAACAGTAATCAAGCGGCCTTGCCCGGTGAAGGCTTGCTCATTCGTGCAGCTCGTGAAGCAATAAATATTCGCGTCTGCCTGGGAAAACCTCACGCTCAATGACCACTCGTTTTGCTCGTGGTTCCATAAAAACACCCAATCCCTGTAATTGCCAACAAGATCGCAACGCCAAAATTACAAAGTGACAACAACTGCCAGTGCCAATACTCGGCCAAGGGCACGCCGAGCGTCGCAACCATATACACGGCCGACGTGTGCCAAGGAACGATCGACTCCAGCATCGTCCCGGTATCTTCAAGTGAACGTGACAACACCGGACGAGGAACCAGCTGATCATCAAACTTGGATTTGAACGCATCCCCAATGATAAAACTTGTTGCAAACTGATTGGAGGTCAAAGCATTGGTAAGAGCCGTGGCTCCCAACGCCGCAATGACGGTACTCGCGGGGCTTCTGAGCGACGTCGTCATTCTTTTGACAACCGTCGGCAAAGCCGCAATGTGATCCATGGCGCCAATAAAAATAAATACCATAAATGCGATAATGATTGGCTCGCTAAGGGCGTAAAGGCCCCCTCGGTTGAGTAAGACGGAAATCGGTTCTGGAATTTCTCCAGCCCAAGTTACCATTTCAGTATCGAAACCCTGGTGCAAACTTGCCATGACGTCGGTGACAGTAAAACCTTGACAGACGACGGCAAGCAGACTGGCCACCAAGACCGACGAAATTAAAACGGGTACCGATGGCATTCGCCACAGGCTCCCCGCAAGAACAATGACCGCCGGCAACAACAAAAACCAAGAAAAATTAAAAATCGAGCTAAGCCCATTGAGAATGGGAGCGAGCGACTGCAATTCTCCTCCCTTGACCGTGGGAGGGTAAACCGCCCCCATCCAAAAGTAGATTCCCCCGGCCATCAAAGCCGACGGGACGGTGGACCACAACATCGAACGAATGTGATCGTGAAGGTCAACCTCCGCGGCCAAAGCAGCCAAATTGGTCGTATCCGAAAGCGGTGATAACTTGTCGCCAAAATAAGCTCCGCCAATGATTGCACCCGCAGTAATTCCAAGGTTGGCATCGAGTGCCGTCGCGATGCCGATCAAGACGACTCCGATGGTACCTACGGACCCCCAACTCGTGCCCGTGAGCATGGAAAAAACAATTGGAGCCAGGAATGCGAGGAGGTAGAGATATTGCGGCTCTACAATCCGTAACCCCCAATAGACCAGCATCGGCACGGTCCCACATACAATCCAACTGGCAATCACCAATCCAATACAAAACAAAATCATGAAAGCTGGAATCGCTTTTTGAAATTTTGCGACGATCGAGTCTTGAATATTTGCCCACTTGTGCCCCGTCAACAGAAGCTGGCTCACCATAAAAGCTGCTGCCAGAATAAAGATTAATTCCAATGGCATTGCCGTTTGATCAAATGCGAGCGGCCGAATTATCAGCCCATACCCCACTAACAAAACCAACACGAAGACAGGCAAGATCGCCTGATAAAATGGAGTAGCCGGAGATTGATCTTCGTGGCTCATAGAGTTGCACTACAGGTGAACGATGAATTTGCATCGGCCAAATGTTTGGCTCACCCACCGTTGTACCATCCAGCCAGCACTGCAGCCACTTTTGAAATTAACTTTTCAGTCGACGCATGGCGACAACTGCCAAGGGTAAAAACACCCCAACGGGGATCCAGGCGGCCAGAGCGGCAGGCTGGATTAGCGTCGATGCGCCCATCGTCTGACAAACAACCGTAGTCGCTTGAACTGCCACGACAATCCAGAACACCATGCCGGCTGACACAAAAACATTTCTTTCGATTCCACCAATGACCAGCGGAAGCCCCAGCATCAACAGAGTCAAATCCATCACGGGCTGAAGCAACCGGGAATGCAAGTTAATTTGCTGACCATGCCCGAACCACTTCCTTGGCTTACGCAACTCCGCCATCATATCTCGAGTGGTAAGATAGTTCGCCAGCTTATTACCATATGCAATTTGATCGACATCGAATTGACCTCGAACAAAGCACTCCCCCTCTTTCAACCAGGTTTGATCACTGGGCGTGAACACGATCGTTTGCCCATCCTGATTTTGAAGTGAAGGCAGGTCTAAAAAAAGTTCGGGGTTCGACACGACATGCATCCACAATCCAGCCGGGTGAATTTTGTTCGCCGGTTCAACAATCGCCCAACTAGCATGAATTCTTGACGATCTAGCACCCAACCCTTCGGGTATTTGAACCTCAGCTTCCGAGATTCTTCGATCCGCCAAGAAAAGCTGTTCACCACGCAGAACGACTCCGGTTTCCGTATCCTCTTGGACTGAGAAACTCATCTGGCCCTCGTCGTCCCAAGTCCTTGGAGTTCTAACCAAGCGGTGTTTGACCTGTGGAATCAACAACTCGCGATTGGCAATCGTCAACCCAATGATTACCAAAGCGGTCAGGAAAACAGGGCGAAGAATCCTCGCTTTGGTGATGCCCGCCGCTTCGATGGCGGTCATTTCACGTCTTCGCTGCAGGAGGCTGACACTAAAAATTGCGGCAACAAGAGTAATAATCCCGGCCGTCTTGTCGAACATCTCGGCAATTCGCGGGAAGTAAAATTCATAAAGTAATGTTGGCCATCCATCCCGTTCCGCGATCGAAACCAGCTCATCCAAGTTACTAAACATGTGGACGACGATGTAGAGTCCCGCAAAACTCAAAAAACATATCAAGAATGTTCTGAGAAAGAGAAAAAAGAGATACCGATCAACAATCGTCATCCTGACTTGGCCTGCTGAACTTAGTGGTTGCTTGGTTGTTGAAGCGAATTTGAAATTGTAAATAAGTCTTTTGCTTTTACCGATATCAGTTTGCCAAGCTGGGCAAAGGCCGCTTGGTTATTTAATGATTGAATTTTTACCGCCACAAACCGCCGGCGCTTTAAAAGTTGACTGTTATCCAACCTCAAGATTCCTGCGAGCTCGTTTTCAGCGTTTTTATTGGTGAATTGACACTTCTGCCAGAAATGATTTTTCGCCCAACCTAGCGCCCCCACGCTTTTGCTTCGGTCCTGGTGAGTCCTGAATTTAAAAACTGCCAATACTCCTGTTTGGACTGAGCTGGTTTTCGCTAGCAGTTTGGCCTCATCTGCCCCTAGAAGCGATTAAGATTGCAACGCTCACAGGGAAAACCAATCTTCCATGGTTTTCAAAACTGAGCAAATCGGCAAAACTAGCCCAGAAGCGTCGTTCTTTCGCTCCTTTTCCACATGCAAACGCCTGGGTTTCGGTTTTACTTGTGTTGAAAATAAATCGCAGTCTGATCACCTTGCTGTTTCCGGCGCATTGTCTCGGATGCGAAAAAGAACTGCCGCAACCGCAGACACGAAGGCCTTTGTTAATCGGAAAGATCCGGGACACTTCTACCCAAGGTTCGACATTCCAAGATTCCTTTGAAACGCATTGGTGTTTGGATTGCTGGAAAAGACTTAACGACCATACACCGCGCTGTCCAAAATGTGCTGCGACAGTTGCTGAGCACAATGTGCTCATCGATCGGTGCCCGCTGTGCCGCGATCTCGACCTAAAATTTGACAGCGTTGTCTCTGTTGGAGACTATAAATGCCTCATCCAAGAACTCGTCATCCGAATGAAGAACCAACTCGACGAACAATTGGCGGTCCAATTAGGAAATTTACTCGGATACCATATTCACAATTCCGACATTGCAGGGGAACTGAACCTGATTGTTCCGATTCCGACCCATTGGTGGCGAAGGGCCAAGCGTGGATTCCACGGAGCTGAAATTGTGGCTCGCAGCGTTGCAAGTGCTTGTGAGATCCCTTACTCAGCCAATGTTTTGCGTTGCGTCCGGAATACAAAGAAGCAAGGAACTTTAACAACAGCAGGGCGATTTAGAAACGTTCAAAATGCATTTGGTCTTCGTTCCAGCCACTCATTATCTGGCTTGAACATCATGTTGATCGATGACGTAATGACCTCAGGAGCGACTTTGAGCGAGGCAGCCCGAATTCTTTTAAAAGCGGGAGCCTCAAAAGTTTACACGGGAGTCATCGCGAGGGGAGCGAGAGTAAGCTAAGCTATGCCATTGCCGGTTTACGCTTGGGCCGATTTTGGTTGAACACTAGAATCGCTCTTTCGCTACCGATTCACCGACATCCATCGTTTAACATTTTCAATTTCGGCATTCCCGAATTCGCCCAACTATGAATTCCCAAAGCGATTCCGAACTGAAAACTGATGTGCCCAAGCAGAAGAGAACTGGCTGGCTACGTCGTTCTTTTAATCCCTTTCGAATCGCGACACTTCGCGGACTTGCGGTGATGCTGCCGCCCTTGCTGACCGTGATGCTTTTTGCCTGGGCTTGGAATTCGATTGACCGAGCCATTTTGCGGCCTGTTGAATCTTTGATTCGACACGGAGTTGCCTGGGGGATCGAAGACGTTCGTGATGCGTCGACAATTACGGCTGAGACTACCGAATTTAGACCCGGAGAAACGACAACTCGATTTAAAAATGTTAAAGGGCAAATCGTTTATTCAGCCAACGACGGGACGGAATTGGCACAACTCAACGAGCAATGGATTCCGCTTGATGTATTTACGTTTGTCAAAGCTTCCCCCGGCAACGCCCCGCTGGCCACGGGGCATGATTATTACGAACGGTATGTGCAACTTCGTTACCTTAAACGCCACTTAGTCTTGCCTGCATTATTGGCCATCTTGCTCGCCGTCATGTATTTGACGGGCAAATTACTGGCTGTCGGGATAGGCCGAATCTTCTGGCATTGGTTCGAATCATTAATCAATCGCGTACCCATTATTCGGAATGTTTATTCATCAGTTAAACAGGTTACCGATTTTGCTTTTAAAGAAAACGACATTGAATTCACACGGGTCGTCGCCGTCGAGTACCCGCGAAAAGGAATTTGGTCGATTGGTTTTGTCACGGGCGAAAGTTTTGAAGACATACGCAAGGCAGTGGGCGAACCTATTTTAAGTGTTCTGATGCCAACGAGCCCCATGCCGGCGACCGGGTTTACGATCACGACACTAAAAAGCGAAACGATCGATCTTGATATCAGCATTGACCAAGCGATTCAATATTGCGTCAGTTGTGGAGTCGTCGTTCCGGACCACCAAACAGCAAAAAGTTCAATCGAAGGCCAGGTTCGCCGCCGCACGGAATCCGCAACCAACAAACAAGTCGCCAAACTCGATGGCGAATCGGACAACACGGTAAACACCAAGGCCCAAGAAGAATAAAGATGGCATCAAATCCCGAGAAGCCCAAGCCTGAAAAAGACTCAAATTTTAACGTTTCACCGGTGATTCGATTAGGAACTCGTGGCAGTCAATTGGCAATTTGGCAAAGCACATGGGTCAAAACTGAACTTGAAAAACGCAACATTACGGTTGAGTTAATCCGAATCAAAACCGAAGGAGACGTTAAAACTGGTTCGCTTTCGCAAATCGGGGGACAGGGCTTGTTCACGAAGCGTTTGCAGATCGCGCTTTTGGAAAACGAAATTGACCTTGCGGTCCACAGTCTCAAAGACCTCCCGACCGAGGATCATCCCGAGTTGACAATCGCGGCAGTTCCGCCTCGTGAGACCACAAGTGACGCGTTGGTCAGTAATGACTTTTCTGACCTTTCCTCACTCCCCCAAGGAGCCAAAATTGGAACGGGAAGCGTGCGTCGAGCCGCCCAACTGCTTCACCTCCGTCCCGATTTAATCATTGAGGACATTCGCGGAAACGTTGACACTCGCTTGCAGAAACTAGATGACGGAAATTACAACGCGATTGTTTTGGCAAGTGCTGGCCTGATCAGACTCGGATTGGGCGATCGCATCCGTCACAAATTCCAACCGGATGAACTCATGCCTGCTGTGGGACAAGGGGCATTGGGCTTGGAAACACGCAAAGCCGATGAGTCTACGATTGATGTTGTCAGCCAACTTCTCCATCCAGAGAGCTTCCACCGCGCAATGGCGGAACGTGCAATGTTACGAACCCTTTTTGCAGGGTGCCTTGCTCCCGTCGGGGCCAGCACGACTGCCTCCCAAGGCCAATTAACGTTAACAGGAATAGTTCTCAGCTGCGATGGACGCGAAAAAGTCTCGGTGACGCAAACAATGCCCTTAGTCGAATCCAGGTCACTTGGCGAGTCAGTTGCCCGAGCCTTAATCGAAAAAGGTGCCGACAAACTGTTAAACACTTCCCACTAATGCCCACATTAATTAACGCCTGAATCCAGCATTCTCGACTTTCCCCACTTGCCACCATGAGTGCTCCTTAAAGGACGAGTAAACTCAAGAATGCCCACTCTTTCGCAAGGCACGTCCTACCAGCGATCGCAGCAGTAGCTTTTGAAACCCAATGTGGGTTCCTTCTTCAAGGCAAATCGCCCCCCCTCGTCCTCAGCCTTTCCCACGACCTTGCTCTGGGGAATTCAACTCGCGCTGTCGACTGGCAAGTTGAAATCCTTGACGCCCGGAACGTCGATTTGGACCAGCCAGATCCAGCATGTGGGCAACAAGTCTCAACTTGTGGCCCTCCTGGACCGTTGTCTCGCGTTTGCGGTAGCTGGCCAATACCTTTGCACTGAGTCAGACGTATAATCAGGTGATTCAAGCTTACCCATCTCGACGACCATAACGTCACAGTGGACTTACGATGTCGCAAACAAAATTGAATTATCAAACAATTGCTGCCCAGCATGACATTGCCTTGGAAAGCATCAAACCCCCAACGCTCACTGAGCGGGTCAAAAAACTTGAAGCCATCCTGGCACTCGACGATGTGCCTTATCCGATTCCAATTGAAAAACGTCAATCTTATTTGGACGCAGCTCAGTCTGGCAAACATTTTCGAATCGGAAATTTCTGTGGTGAATCAGTTGAGATGAAACAATATGCGAACGTACAAGAATACGACAAATACACGTTTGAAGAGCACTTGAGTTGGGCTATCTTGGTTCGCGAGCAACAGAAAACGAAACAGCAATTTGGTTGTCGCGAATACCTCGAGGGAGAAGCTCTTTTTGAAATTGGCGGGACAGTCATCCCCGATTTTTACAGCCTCAATGCGAGGATCTACCAACAAACGGCGTGGCAATTGGCAACTGTCAGCGAAATCATTCCTGCCGAATTGTTTTTTACATGTCACAGCCGACGCTTCTTTCCCGTCACGACCTTCATGCGTCCACTGGAAACCGACTACCTTGAGGAGCCAGATATCGGGCACGATGTTGCCGGTCACGTGGCGACTTTCACAATCCCGGCCGTTGCCGATGTCATGAAAAATCATGGCGAAGCCCGGAATATGATCTATGCAGAACGTGATGAAAAAATCGCTCAAACGAACGACCCAGTTGCCATTGAAAACATCATGTTCGAGGCAGACGAACTACTCCGATACGCTGGCAGAATATACTGGTTCACTGTTGAGTTCGGTTTAGTTATCCAAGACGGGAATGTACGCGACTTTGGTGCCGGCATCCTGTCTTCCCCGGGCGAGACGATCTACAGCATCGGCAGTGCCGAATCGAATCGAATATTGATCGACCCCTCGGATGATGGTGATTTACTACGATTGGCCAATACAGACTACTTAATAAGCGAATTCCAAAAAACCTATTTTGTTTTGGAAAGTTTTGAGTTGCTGAAGTCACTATCACCTGAACGCATTTTAGCAGCAAGCAAAAAAGCGATGTCTCTACCCGACTTTACTTGGCGTGAAATCGTCCCCGGCGATCGCGTGATTGATGTTGGATCGGTCGCCACGAGTCCCAATGAAAAATACTATCGCTTAATGGCGGGGCAGGAATTGGATGAATGCCTTGAACGGACCGCCACAAAGAACCTGCAAATGTATTGCGATGGGGTCAGCAAGGAAACACTTTCCGAATTTCGGGCATTGCCGCCTCAAGTCCCAACCGAAGTTTTAGAGTGGTTTCGGAAATTGCAAAGCTAACCGTTCAAACACGAACAAAGTGTCTCCACCACTGAGCCAACTCGTTTTGAAGCATGTAAATTTTGCTAGATCACCAGATCTGCATGGGGCACCTTCGATTGCCACACCTGAATACCACGATTCCAATAACAATTGTTGAATTCCAAGCGACCCGCAGCGAACCAAAGGGGCCTGGTAAGGGCAAGTTGGACTCGTGACGTCGAAACATTAAGGCCGATTTTCGGGTATGATTTGTGTTGCTGAAAAAGTTCACCCGTCGAGCGAGACCCAAATGCAAACCCAATCGCTGATTTTTCAATTCGTGCAAAGTTTCCATGCATGGCTGACTGTTGGAATACTAGTTTTCGGATTGTCGTTGCCTCTGAGCAATATTTCGGCCCAAGACAAAAACAATCAGGACAAAAGTCCCGAATCTTCAACAGAGGAGCCGGCGAAAAAGACCGAACCCAAAGACGAGCTTGAGGATATCCAATCGAAGTTCCGCAAAGAACTTCAGGACCTCAGCATCCAGTACCGTGAGGCGGAAGATCAGGCAGATCGTGACGATGTCATTCAACAACGACGAGAGCTTGAAAAACTCTCAGTCATGAATGCGATTTCAGTCACTTTAAAACGTGACAATGAAAATCAAAACATTCGCGACTTAGCTTGGTTTCTCTCGCAACAAATTAAAGGTGAGGCACGCCAAAGACTGATTGCTGAAATCAAAAACTCCTACCTCAACTCGAAAGATACATGGCGTTTTGCCGAAGCCCTCAGCGAAGTCAAATCCCCCCATCCTGATGTCGAAGCGACATTAAGATTTCTGAAAGAAAAAAGCTCAGTTGCAAAAGTCAGAGCCACCGCTTCGCTCGGCCTCGTGGGCTATTTAGAGAACATCAAGAAACGCAGAGTCCCCGGTCGCACAGCACGAGCCATCGACACGGAAATTGAATCACTGCTCAACGAATGCGTGGATCAATTTTCCGAAATCAAAAGCGGTCGTTCAACCATTGGAAAATTGGCAACTAAAAAACTCACTTTAATCAATCTTAAAATTGGAAAGATTGCACCGGAGATTCAGGGCGTGGATCTGGATGATCAAGAATTCAAACTCTCGGAGTATCGCGGCAAGGTTGTTGTGATTGATTTCTGGGGGGACTGGTGACCACCGTGCCGGGCGATGTACCCACACGAGCGGTCGCTCGTAAAACAACTAGCAGACAAGCCTTTTGCGTTGATTGGCGTCAACAGCGACTCCAATTTAGAAAAAACTCGCGAAGTGGTTAAAGAGAAAAACTTGACGTGGCGAAGTTTCCAAAACATCCAAAACTATGGAAAGATATCTGATAACTGGGGTATCACCGGGTGGCCCACGATCTTCGTGCTCGATGAGGGAGGCCGTATTCGCTACATCAACGTACGGGGCCCAGCAATGGATCGCGCCGTCGAAACTCTGTTAGGTGAGATGGGACATAATGTCGAAATCTCCCACGAAGAAGAGGAACCAAAAGAGAATAATGACGCCGATGATGATACAAAATATGGCCAGTAACCCCAGCTGTTGAATTCAATGATGACAGGAAACGCGACGTTTCGTGAGCAAGTTCTTGAGTTTTGGTCCTGGTTTCCAAGAGTGGCTCCACTCTTGGCCGAACACATCGAATCCGGTGCGGGCTTGGAAACTCTTCCCTTTAACTTTGCCGATGAAATAAGAAGCAAAATTGGAGGTTTGGCTTGGATGTTCGGCTTCAATAAAGCCATCAGCAGATTCTCATTAACCGTGACTGGAGAAGGGCAAAAGGCAAGACAGCTTTTAAGTCAGTTTTGGCTATCACAAGCAATCGAGATTCCAGACTGGGAATTTTATTGTGCACGGCAACCCTCACCACCGGAATCACTGGCGTCCCTCGAAATTGACATTGGTGGCAACACCGTGGATGCCGAGTCACTGATGATCTTTACCGAAGTCGATGACAAAGCCAATGCCGTCAATATCAAGGCTTGGCACCCAGCGTTTGAACCAATACCTGAAGATGCCCGTTTTCAAATTCTCTTTTTAATGCTTGATGAGGCACTCGGCGAATACGGGACACAGACTAAACTCGGGGAAATACAATTCAGCGAGGAGCAAGACTCGATACCGCTGGCTCGTCTACAGGATTACCTGAAAAACCTTTGGCTGAACAAAGGCTGGGAGGAAATTTCCCCGCTTGAAAGTTACGCGGGATATCGCGCCGATTCGACCGTCGGCTTCGAAAGAGCCGACACTGTTGCAGGTCACACTTGCGTCCCCCAAATCGTTTTACCTTTTTTGGAGAGCAAAGGATGCTTGGATGAAAATCCGATTGAAAACAGTGGAGCAGAGTTCTTGTTCGTTCAAATCAAAGGAGATGCTCTCAAGAGTGACGACCCACTGTCGAATCGCAACCAAATTGAGGAAGAAATCGCCCGACGGCTCAGTGGTGCAGGCTATGTTGTCGGCGCAGCAACCGGGGCGGAAAACATGTACATCGATCTTATAATTTTTGATGGCGAGCGATCCAAGGCAGCCATCGAAGAGGCGTTATTGACACACCATCTGGACGGACAATTCGAGCTCAAGCCGTTCGCTTAAACGTTTCAAAAGGCAGCTTTGGCCGTCCAATAAAACCCATTCGCGCAGGCAACCAAGGTCACAACGGTGGCAATCCAAGTGCACACTCAACAGCCAAATTTAGTCGTCTCGTCTTGGCATCAGCAAAGATAATTGATGCGCGCAGGATTTTGAAAATGGCGAGGCCAACAAGCGATTGCGTGAACACAGCGCAGGTGATTCGCCCTTGCTGACCAACTTCTTTTTCCCATTGATTCTTACCCTAACAATCGCTGATTCAGCTCAACAAAATCCTTTTGACTTTGAGCCAACTGAACTGCCAACGCCTCCTTTTCAATCCAACGGCCCCCAATCATTCTTTTAGCAATTGGATTGCCTGTATTGGAAAAAATGAAACGATCTAATAAACGATCTTCTTGTGCGCCGGCAACGGTTGAATGCTGATCATCAATGACCAGTAGATCAGCGCGATAACCGACTCCAAGCTTCCCTGTTTTGACCCCTAAAGCTTTTCCGCCCCATTCGGCCGCCATTTGATAAAGCTGGCGCCCCACGGATTCATTTTCACTTCCAAGAATCGCTCGCTGGTGCAACGATAATCGTTGACCGTACTCAAGCAATCGAAGTTCCTCGCGGGGATCCACACTGCAATGGCTATCGCTTCCAATGGCAAATCGACCACGCGCTCCAAGAAACTTCTTCGCTTGAAAAATCCCATCGCCTAAGTTGGCCTCGGTTGTCGGACAGAGCCCGACCACAACCTTCGCTCTTGCCAGCGAATGCACCTCTTCGTCAGTAAGATGAGTGGCATGAATCAAGCACCAATTCTCGTCGATGTCAAAATTAGACAACAGATATTCGACGGGGCGTTTTCCAGTCACAGAAATGCAGTCCTTGACTTCTTGAATTTGTTCCGCAATGTGAATATGAACGGGACAATCGGGAATATCTTTTTTTCGAAACTCAATG
>JAQWLH010000149.1 GCA_029247405.1 Mariniblastus sp. | reverse complement strand
GCTTCACTGATAAAGTCAGCTGGGAATTGAGCCTTGAATTGCTCCTTGCCTTGGTGCGGATAACCCCATTGGGCGAACGGCATCGCACCACTGTCGTACCAGCAATCGATGACTTCAGGAACTCGCTGCATCTTCGCGCCCGCCTCAAAAGGCGAGTCGTACGTGATATGGTCGATGTAAGGTTTGTGTACTTTGAGATCATCCACAAGGTCTGGGTTGGCGGCTTTGGCGGCCTCCCAGACCTCCATTCCTGTAGCACCTGGTTTGGTGATTAACTCGTCGTAGCAATCAATGGATTCCATCTTGCCAGTGGCATCACAAACCCAGATCGGAAGCGGTGTGCCCCAATAGCGTTCACGAGAAAGTGCCCAGTCAACATTGGACTCGAGAAAGTTCCCAAAGCGGCCGTCTTTAATGTGCTCAGGAAGCCAGTTGATCTGCTGGTTATTAGCGATCATCTTGTCTTTGAACTGCGTTGTCTTGATAAACCAGCTTTCGCGTGGGTATTGGATGAGTGGATCATCATCAGCCCGCCAACAAAATGGATACTCGTGCTGGTACTGTTCCTGATGATATAGCTTTCCCTCATCTTTCAGTCGCCGCGCGATTGGTTTGTCGGCGTCTTTGACCCAAACTCCCTCAAAATCTGGTGCTTCTGAGTTGAACTTTCCATTGGGGCCCACAGCACAGATCATTTGCGGTCCCTGCCCTGGTTTGAATCGAGCTTGTTCAGTGACCAGGAGTTCATAGTCAACTTCGCCAAATGCGGGCGCTTCGTGCACTGCCCCCGAACCACTATCAGTGGTGACAAAATCAGCCGAGGTCACACGCCACGCAACGTGTTGGCTTCCGCCTTCGGCAAGTTCACCAGTCGTTTCACCATGGTCGTTGTAATAGTAATCAAACGGAGGGCGATACCGCAGGCCGACCAGTTCGCTTCCCATTTCGGTCGATTTGACTTCGAGTTCGCGTTTTACTTTTTCGCTGATCTTCTCCACAAGGTCTTTGGCAAAAATAATGTTTTGACCGAGTTCGGGATCGTAAACTGTCGCATATTCGATGTTGTCGTTGATCGCTGCAAACTGATTGCTGGGCAGCGTCCACGGTGTCGTGGTCCAGACGAGCAGGCTTGTGTTCTCTCGATCAACCAGGGGAAACAAAATGTAAACTGACGGGTCCATGACCGTCTTGTAGCCTTGACCGACTTCGCCTGCGCTCAACCCTGTCCCGCCCTGGGCCCACCACCAAATGATCTTGTGGCCCTGATACAAGAGTCCTCGGTCGAAAAGATTTTTGAGTGACCACCAAACCGATTCTACATACGATTGGTGATAGGTGACGTACGCGTTGTCAAGCTTGACCCAGAATCCTAGTCGCTCGGTCAGGCGTTCCCACTCTTGCATGTATCGCCAGACCGATTGCTGACACAATTGAACGAAAGGTTCAACGCCGTATTCTTCAATCTCTTCTTTGGCGTGGATCCCAAGTTGTTTGCAGACTTCGGTTTCAACTGGCAAGCCGTGAGTGTCCCATCCTGCCTTGCGTTCGCAATAATAGCCCCGCATGGTTTTGTAGCGGGGAAAGAGATCTTTGATAGCTCGAGTCAGGCAGTGCCCGGGATGAGGTTTACCATTGGCCGTTGGTGGGCCTTCGAAAAACACGTACTTAGGCCCGTTGTTTCGTTGAGCTAGAGATTTGTCATAGATCTCATTCTCACGCCAAAAATTGAGAATTGCTTCCTCTTGTTGAGGGAAGCTGGCATTTTTGACAACGGGACGAAAGCCGCAGGAATCCTTCAGCGGTGTGGACATAATTTGCTCGAGGGCTGACAGCGATAATTTAGAGATTGATAGGGTAGCGAGCTGCCGGAATGGGTTCTTGCAAACACTTCCGACAATCCAAAATTATCTCTAAACCACACCCACGTGTAAATAAGGAACGATGTGGCCACTGGAGGCAAATCATTCTAGCCACAAAGGGAAACTGTGGCCGAGACAACCCCGTTGGGTAGCCATTTCCGCAGGTCCCTTGGCAAGTTAGCGATCGCAGCTACTTTTGTTTCTTTCCGGCTCCCTTTTTGGCCGTCGGTTTTTTTGGCTCCGGAGCCTTTTTGGGAGGGGAGCGTGTGGGATCGGTCAGGTGTCCAAATTCTTTATCGAAGTCTGCCCCGTATTGATCGTCCTGAAGGTCGTATTCTCCCGCGATTTCCTCTTCAAAATCGTCGTCAAATTCTTCGTCGAAATCTTCTTCGTCAAATTCATCTACAACTTCAATGTCAAGATTGTCAACTGGAAGTGCCGTTGTGTCCTCGATTGTCTCGTCCACAATCTCGACGTCCTTTTTTTCACCTGGCGCGTCAAGTGGATCTACTAGTTTGTCGTCAGTCATTTCTACTCCACAGCATTTCAAATTTGCCGCCAATAACAGGGGCGGCGGAGAAAGTGATTCAAGTGTTAAGGTTAGGTAGACATCGAAATATGTCAACCGAGCAATCGAAATGAAAGGAAAATCAGTGCATTTGCGGCGGTTGAGGTTGGTATTTTTCGTTATCTGGCGGATGGTCTCATACGTTGATTCGCCCGGATTTGACCCCAACAAGGGACAATCGTCTTGGCGGTCCAAGAAATGGCCAGCGCGCAAAAAAGCAGGAACGACGAACGGTTCCGTCGCTCCTGCCCAACATGGGGTGAGAAAGCCTTGTTGATGGTGACCTTGGGTCACTAAAAACCGTAAGTTAAGGATAAGGACGGGGCGGTGCTTTCACGGTTTCCACACCAAAAAGACCCTGAGCGAGACCGTCCTTAGCGGTCGTAACGGTCATGACGTGGATCGAGCCATTGATCGGATTAGTTTGGGGCCGTTGGCAGCTCCGAAGCACCATTGGCTGGTTTCCCAAATTGATTCGACGGAAAAGCAATCCTAAGGGATTTCTGGAGGAGAATAATATTGCAGTTGGTGCAACGGCTGTTCGCTCTAAGTCGTGTATTCAGAATTAAATTTGACGTATTCAACTGTCAAATCGCTCGTCCAGTGGGTTGCCACCGATTTACCCAAACCAATATTTAATTTGATTTTTGTTTCAAAGTTATCCGCCATTGATTGACTAATCGCTGCCTCATCAAAGGCAATCGGCTGCCCCGATTGGAAAACGCAGTTACCATTAATGGTCAAATGGGTGTGTGCGATGTCCATGGCTACGCTGCTATAGCCGGCCGCAGAAACAATTCTGCCCCAATTGGGATCAGAGCCTGCAATCGCGGTTTTGACCAAAGCGCTGGCGGCAATCGTCCGAGCGACTTGATCGGCATCCTCTTCTGATTGGGCGCCTGTAATCTCAATGGTGACCAAATGCGAAGCCCCTTCCCCATCGGATGGGATCTGTTTGGCAAGTTCAATACAAGCAGAATCGAGCGTCGCACTGAATTGAGCCAATTGAGAATCGCTCAAAATTTCGACCCCCGATTCGCCGGTAGCAATCAGAAGCAATGCATCGTTGGTACTGGTATGGCCTTCGACACTGATTCGATTAAACGAGCGGTTGGCGGCGGTCGCAAGCATTCCCTGGGCATTAGCTGGAGACAATTTTGCGTCAGTTACCATGATCGCCAGCATCGTTGCCATATTTGGTCCGATCATTCCTGCGCCTTTTGCGATTCCGGCAACTCGAAGTGGTTGGCCATCGCTTTGAATTTCCAGCGAGATCGTCTTTGGCCCTTGATCGGTTGTCATGATCGCTTGCGACGCAAGGTTGAAATGGGTGATCGAATTCTGACTCTGAGAAATCAGGTCGATGATCCCCGGTTCAATATTTGCCATCGGCATGAGTTGTCCGATCACCCCTGTCGAGAGAACCAAGACCTGTTGGGCTGTCGCGCCGATTTGTTCAGCTACGATCTGAGCCATGCGTTGATTATCTTGAATACCCTGCTCGCCCGTGCAGGCATTGGCATTGCCCGAGTTAATCACGACAGCTCGAAAATCGTCCGCAGGTGTAAGGTTTCGATTCCAATCAATGCTTGACGCCCGAACGACGTTTTGGGTGTAGACACCAGCAACTACGCTGGGGGCACTGGTGGAAATCAGGGCCAAGTCCAATCCGCCTGATTCTTTGATGCCACAACTGATGCCAGAAAATTTAAACCCGTTGGGAAGAACGTTCATGAATGTGATTTCAGTTTCGATTACAAAAGGCCAGCGGATTCCGTCAAGCCAAACATCAGATTGAAGTTTTGAACCGCCGCGCCGGAGGCTCCTTTAATTAGGTTATCCAAAGCGCTAACGATGACAACTAAATCACGGTTGGGAAGAACAGAGATGTCGCAAAAATTGGTATTTGCAACGTCTTTTGTTGTCGGGGGTTGTTGCGTGATTCTGACGAAAGGCTCCGTCGCGTAGAACTTGGCCAGTTCGTGTTGAAGGACTTCAGCCGTGATTCCTTCCTTCGGTTTTACATAAATCGTCGAAAGAATGCCCCGGTTCATCGCCACAACATGCGGAGTAAAAATGGTCGTAATCTTGTTGCCAGTGAATCTTGCGATAATCTGATCAATTTCCGGCATGTGCCGATGCGTTCCAATCGCGTAGGCTGCTACCGATTCATTGCATTCGGGGAAATGGAATTTCAAATTTGGTTTTCGACCCGCGCCAGACACGCCAGTCTTTGAATCAACAATAATCGGTGAGGGCTCAATGATGTTTTGCTGGATCAGAGGCGCCAGCGGGAGCAGTGCCGAGCTGGGAAAGCATCCTGGATTGGCCACCAGCTCTGCGGACTTGATGCGGTCACGAAATAGTTCTGGAATTCCGTACGGCACCTGTCCAATCCGCTCGGGATCTGGGTGTTCGACTTGATACCACTGCTCAAATGTTCCGACGTCGTTCAGCCGATAGTCAGCGCTAAAATCAACGACTTTGATGCCTTTGTCTAAAAGCTTGGAAATAATCGCTGCCGAAGCTGCGTGAGGCAAGCAGCAAAATGCGCAATCGACTTGTGAGGCAAACGAAGCAATGTCGAGTAATGAGAAGTTGACATCCAGCTGTTGTCGCAGGCCAGGATGAACGGATTCCAGCGAAGGGCAATCTGGGTCACGCGAAGTCAATTGAGTGATTTCGACGTCAGGGTGACGCAACAGGATTTTGATGAGTTCGAGGGCGGTGTAACCGGTCGCCCCAACGATTCCGACACGTATCATAGGTGCTTACTTGCTTGAAAAATACAATCCGAAATGAACAACGTATCCTTGGCCCATGCCGCCCCAGAGCAGCCGGCCCGTTTTAGGAGATCGACGTTTGCTAAGAAAAAATTGAATTTAGGAAACAAACGATTGACGAATAACTGAGCAGTGGCGTCGATTATTTCTTCTTTTTCTTTGGCGGTTGAGGCAGATTTGGATCGGTCTCAACGAGTTGGATTTTCAAGGTGCCGAATTTTGCAAAGATTCGGATTTTGATTGGTGCATTCATGGTTTTAGCAAGGATGCTCTGGTATTGGATGACCTTGTTGGTGGCCGCTTTGGCTTGATTGGCGAATGCTTGGAACTGAGCTTTTTCTTGATCAACTACTGTTTTTTTACCTTGCGGAGCAACTTGGCTCTGCTTCTGTTGATTCGCTCGGATGGCCACATTTTCACTCTGTTTAAGCGTCCCTGCAAATTTACCGACGTCGTTCATGTCAGTCAGGGAGAAGATTTTATTTTGAAATCTGGCCATGACGTTTGCCTGAAGCTTAAGTTTGGATTTGAGCTCCCCGGAAACCTGGATCCACATGAACCCCTTCGAATCCCTTTTCATGAGCATGATGCGTCCCGGAGAGCCTCGTTCGACCACAGAAACGACGGTATCGAGTTCCAAACCAGGGACTCTTACCGGCAAGACTTCAACGACGATGTTGTCGGGATTGGGCAGCGCTGGGATGATGAGTTCGAGAGAATTCGTCAAAGAACCGGCAGTCAAGCGAAGGTCCGGTGCTTTGATCGGAGTGCGTAAGGCTAAATACGCGGCCTCACCGTCGGGAGTGGCTAATTTGACAAAGCAGTTCCGAAGAAACTCTGAATACTTGTTGTTTGTAGCTTCGGGTAGCCATTGAAAGAAAAATGCGTCCTTGGATTTGCGGAATTGGGCCAGCTCCGTTGGTTTTTCTTTGGGGCGGCGTTTAACACCGACGATCCATTTTTGCTTGTCGTCTACGGTACGATTGAGTTCGAAAATAACTTTGGTTCTACAGATTCCCGGATCACTGACAATTTCGGCACCAAGCAAATAAGCCTGATTAATCGCCAGTGGCGCAATAAGTTTTTCAGTCGTGTTTTCAACTGGAGGAAGTTGGGTGATGCGAGGGAAATTTTCAAACGGCGTTCTGATGTTGGGCTTGTTGGGGGTTGTCCCACCAGCGGCAGTCGAGGTGCTTGGGGTTGTCTTCCGAACTGCCGATGTGTCGTTGGTGAGTTTTTTGGCTTGGCTGATCCAGTCTTCGCATTCCCCAACCCCGTTGAGTCGGAATTTTTTTCCACCCTTTCGAAGCGCCTCCCTTACCTCTTCACCACTCATCGAGGCAAGCTGTTTTAGTGTTAAGACGTTTCCCTTTCGCAGGACGGCTTGGGTTGCTTCTGCAATGCCACGAATTACCGTTAGATTCTCGGCAGTTGGTGGTTTAGGTTGGGGATTGGTGCTTGCCGTTGTCTCGTCAGGCTTGGATTGAGCAGGATCCGATGGAGTTGCCTCGGTCTTTGGCGGAGGTGTTTTCGGCGCTGTGTCATTTGTTTTATCAGCAACCAAGGTTGGAGCTGATTTAGGATCGTCGTAAATGAATTTCGATTCAATCCAACCATTGACTTTCGAGTTGTCGCTTAAAACCGCCTCGATCTCGATCCAGCCTTCGCTTGACTGTGGACTGATCGTTTTGACTGCCGTTTCAGCAGGAATTGTGATCGGTTTGTCTTTTGGACCAATCTTGCATTCAGATTTCAATCTTGGAAATTTGAACTTCGACGCATCCGTGACCGCAGAAGAGCCATTGGGTTGGTCTTTAGTTGATTGTTCCTCATTGTTGAATTGGGCATCGATCAGTTTTTTCATCTTCTCCTCATCGGAGAAGTCTACCGTTTCTTGTGTTATGACTGGTGGACTGGAAGCAGCAGTGTTTTTTGTTGCAATGGAGTTGTTTTTGCCAGAAAGAAGGTTGTACGCAGCAAACGAGATTCCCGTTAATAACAGCAAAGTGAGAACACCAGCGGTAGCGATTGCCGCGACCGGATTATCTCGCCATAGCCTGCCAAGGACGCCTGTTGATTCATCTTCTTCAGCCAATTCCGGTTCGACTTCGGGTATGGGTGGCTTCTTTTTTTTCCGAGTTGGCAATGCGGACGCAATGGGTTGATCAAATCCCCCCGATGCTGGCTGTGTATCAGTAGACAAAGCGAGAAAGTCAAATTCTGGTTCTGGTGCCGACGCATTTGTCAAAGCCACAAGCGAATCGCTGAGGGAAGAAATTGAATCGGGTGATTCAGGTTTGAGTTCCGTCAAAAGCGTGGTGAGTTCGGCATGCAGGTCGGATTGTTTTGAATCGGGGAGGTCGCCTAGGAGCGTCATTCCGATGTTCTTAAGTGCGTCGAAATCGTCAGCGATTTCGGAGGTAGAATTTTGACGAAGCGGTGACACGGCTAGATTTTGAATCTTGATGTTGTCGGCAACAAGGACCAAATCATTCTGAGTTAGACTGCCGTGGATCACTTCATTCTCATGCGCATGAGTCAGACCCGTCACGGATTGAGAGAGGATTCTCGCAATGTCAATTAATTTGATTTTTGATCGAGCGACTTGATCGAGACTGTTGCCTTCAACGAATTCAGTAACCAGGAAAAAACGTCCACCTTCCTGATCAATATCATAAACGTGGATCAAGTTTGGATGGTCTAGCTTGCCCACCTCGCTCGCTTTTTTCAAAAACGCTTTGATCTGTGTTTCGTCTTTGGTGACCTCAGAGGGGAGGACTTGAAGATCAACTTTGCGAGCCAATGTCGTATGGACTGCTAAGAACCGATCTCCGAGTTCGTCTCGACTGGTCCGTTCGAGTAAGCGGTAGTTTCCGATGTCCAACCGAGTTCTGCCGGACATTAAATACTTGGCTTGCCACTTGGTTAATAATTCGTCACGAACGAGTTGTTTTGCTAGATCTCTCGGTTCTTCACCGGTTGCATTTTTAAGCCATTTACTTAATCGGGCCGTGTCGATGACGCCACTTTTTTTGACGCAAGCGATAAAGTCTTGTTTTGAATCTTCCGACATGCCGTTTCGCTGTTCCCTACATGCTCTGGTGAATCAGATTATTCTCGCACTCGCTCGGCGGAACTTCAAGGTTTGACTGCAGTGTTTGATGAAACTCCTTGATATTCTCCGGAAATAATTCCGTCTGAACTTGCCATGCCGCAAATAGGATTTTCGCATGCTGGCATTAGTTGGCGAGTCCAAGTTCGCGGTATTGCCCGTCAATTTGGCTGGCACACTTTTCGATTGAGAAACAATCCATTGCACGTGAGCGGAGTTGCAAGCCCAGCTCGGCAAGTGATTTCGGCTGGCCGAGCATTTCATTTAGCTTG
>JAQWLH010000147.1 GCA_029247405.1 Mariniblastus sp. | reverse complement strand
ACTTCACTTATCGCCAGCATGCCGAAGCTGCTGCTGATACCGCCTATTTCTTTTTTGACTTTTGGCAAACGCCACTCGAGGCGCCGCTCACGATCACTTCTGCAGCATTTGATATTGAAAGCGACTGGGAGGACGGGCTAGTTCTTAATTAGCCGGGCGAAAACGATGGCTCAGATATGAAACCTGGCCGAGAGGTTGCGTTTGTTCATCTGATATGAACGTGTTGCCGATCCAATGCATGTAGACATCCCTCGTGTCGTCTAAAACCGCCATTACAATTGCTGCAAGTGTTTTGTCAGTCGCTCTGGTTGACGTGCTCAAAGTTTGGAGTGAGGCAATTGACTTCAAGGTCGCGTTTCAATCAGCTTCTGGCGAGTTTGAGATCTTACGTGAGGGAAGGGGACTGTGGTGGTTCAAAACTTGCGTCTACTCCGTCTGTGCGGTTGCACAACATTGCATCAAATAGATAAAGTGGATCTTCTCTTAAGTACTATTTTTTGATAAACGATTTCTCTGCCCCATGGGTAGTTACGATCAGCCGTAGTTGACTAAACAACGCAAGGCAGTTTACTCCGGACGCCCCGCGCTTACTTCGAAGGAATGAAAAGATGAGTCAAAACATGCGTGGCTTAATACGGATTGTCTGCTGGCTGTTGATACTTGCACCGGTCGGCATCGTTGGCTGGTTGGCAACTTCGATTAGCCGTGGAAACGTTGATGCCTTTCTTACCTGGGACATACTTTATAACTACATCACCCTCGGGGGACTGGGTTTGTCGTGTCTCCTTTTGGCCGTGATCGCGGCGGCGCCCCCAAGGCGAACAAAACAAGCGGTTGCCTTGTTAGGCATCTCGTTGTTAGCGATTGGAATCGTGGGCTACTACGGTTTTAAATCACTAAGCCTCTCTACGCTGGCGCCCATTCCTCCCATGAAACAGCTTAAGCCCAATGCGGCGAAAACGGTGCTCGGATTTCATTACCTTTGTCCAACCGCCGGAGGCTCCGTCGCTTTTGGAGACGGTTCGGTCAGATATGTCGAGCAAGCAGAATTCGCTCAACTCCGCCATGCCGACACTCCCGATCAAACGCCAGAATTCATCTCTCCCATCAAGGAACCATCTGTAGACGAAGTTAAAGACGACATCGATGAACAGAAACAAGGAAACCCTGTAAGTCGTGCACAAAATCGGATCACTCACAGCAATAACCTCAAGCAGATGGCCATCGGTCATTTTCGTTTCCGGCCCCGTGACGGCATCCGAATTCCATTGAAGCCCGAGCACTTCATGACACACTCGGCGATGTCAGATGAATTAAAGAACTCCATTTCTGATGGAACCTACGTCTGGTACTTTGGCTGGGCCCCCACGGTTTCTTATGCAGCCGAAAAGACAAGAGCGATTTGGTACGAACTCGCAAGCTTGGCATCAATCTTTATCGGGGGTTGGGGTGTCGGCACAATACTCGGAGCCTTGGTCTTGGCCATGAAACGTTCAGCCCTGGCACCGGTCGGCAGCAGCAACCCAGCGTAATTGCACCTAGACACTGCCTTGCCCATCCGACCTTTTTAAGTGCACATATTTTTTTGGTGTTTCGGCGACCGCCCCTGAACTTTAACACCGACGAGTATTAACGTCGTCGAGATCTCGTCACCAGCCCGTCCTAATTGCTGGCAACTTTTGACACATTGAAACTATTCTTGCGAAACCGATGGGTCACGAAATTAATGATCAGGACATTCGGTCATGGGTTCTGTGAACAACGACAGTCGATTCCAAAAACCTCCCGGAATACCTCCAGTAACACCAAGCTTTGTCTCAATCGCATGATCTCGATATTCGACTGCAGCCCTTGCACAAAATTCATTTTGGTCGCTTGATACTGGAACGTGCGATAATGTTCAAGCAACGAATTGAGCGTCCTGGAAGACCAACAAGACATTCGTGGCGACTTTTAGAATATCGTGTAAGGCGGAGAATCAGATGATAGATCCCATCCAAACCCCACCTGATTAGCCGCAAAACTACAGGGTAAACCTCAGGGGAACCAAGGGGTTCTTTTAAAAAACACTTTTAGAACGTCTCTTGGACCCGATACACCTATCGCAAGTTCCTGCCTGCCGAGTTTGTAACGAACGAAGATCGCAGATCTGTGACGCACTCGACCAACAAAGAGTAAGATGAAGGAAAAACTCAGTCGCTCAAAACTTAAAATGCTACTCCAAACACTGGTCTCACGAAATCGTTTATTTTTCGATTCATGAGCAGGCAGGGCAGGGCAGGTTGTTTTAATTCTATTTTGAGGGGATCTGCGAATGCAGTTATCACCATAACCTGAACCAGATCTAACTCTCCCTGAGGGCACTCGCGGAGTATAATCCATCAAGTTATTCCACTCAAATAACTGCAACTCGATGGGCAACTTTGTTTAAAATCCAATGACACTTTTGACTTCGTGTCTTTTTAAAATCGCTCGCTTGACCAACACATGACCTCTGATTTTATTGTTTAAAACTTTGCTCTATTGGTTGCTTGCGAGACCTGCGGCACGAGAGGGAGTGGCCAAACTTTAGTTGTGTCTATTTTATCCAATACCCCGCAACGGCTAGTGGAATGCTCAAACACCTCCAATTGACTCTATTTGCCGCTTGTCTGGTGTGGGGTTTTAGCCAGGGTGAGTTTCCTGCCCAAGCTCAAGAAGCTTCACCGCCATCAAAGATCCTGCCATTTGGAGTTAATGGCAAACGCAACATGCTTTATGACGCACGCCAGCGTCCCCAATCAGTCTTTTTGAACGGACGGGTGTATATCGTCTACAACGGGGACGCCACTCCAACCAAAAACAACAAGGGTAAAGCCTACCCAATGTTGATCACCTACAATCCCAAAACACGGCAGTTCACTGATCCAGTACGAATTGGCCCCAAAAATAGCGATCACCATTTCAGTCCCATCATTTGGGCTGACCGATCCGATCGCCTCCATGTGCTGCACGGTTGTCACAGGACACCCGGTACGCATCTCATTTCTACAGAACCAATTGCCGCTGGAACAGCCTCTCTCGCGTGGCAGGCAGCACCAAAAATCGCAGCGAAATTATCTTACCCAACAGTCTTCCGCGTTTGCAATGAGAAGGAAGTGATTGCCTACCGAACCGATGGTCACACCAGCTCCTGGACCTACCGCATCAGTGACGATAATGGCAAAACATGGTTTGGACCAAAGGATGATGTGACGGACCTTGACATCAAGGGCCGCACGGATTGGTCAGCTTATCGGACGGTGCTACCGAGTCAGGACGGCAAGTATCTTCACATGGTCTACACGGATTACGACGACTACAAAACACAACTAACCCCAGATCGGCTGTTCAATCCTCGCTATAACAAACAAGTGAGTAATGACTGGAAGTACAACCTACACTATGTCAAAATAAATCTTGAAACTCACAAGGTCGCCAACGCAGGTGGAAAAACCCTCCAGACGCCGATCGATATTGATTGTTCCAAGCAAGAATGCCTCATCTGGGACACAGAGGGCAGAGGGTCAGGCATCCCGCCCGTGATCGCTTTAGACTCCCAAGGAGATCCGACTTTTTTACACATCCTTTCCGAAGGCAATCTGAAGACGCATGGTTACTACTACGTCCGTCGTGAAAATGGAGAGTGGTTGCACACCAGAATTCACGACTCAAATCACAACTGGAACGGTGGCTATCTGGCTCATGATTCCAGAGGAGTCATTCACGCCTACCTGATTACCGGTGAGGGGTATCTCGAAGGAGGTTACATGGATGGTCGAGGTGGGGGGAGTATTGAACAGTGGTCTTCGAGGGACAATGGAATGAACTGGAGCAAAATCCGCGACCTCACCCCCAATCAAGCACAGTATCCCGGGTGGCGTTTTAATCACGTTCAACCCGTCGTTCGTCCTGATGGAACACGAGTCGACGGCATGCTCCTTTTCTACGGTTGGAATAAAAACGACGATCCGACAGCCATGGCTTTCCTGTTGGATGAAAAACAATAGAGCATCCCATTTCGGCTTAAATCCAGGTCATTCTTTTAATCCGTGACGCTCGGCTAAGGCAGATTGCTGTAATCATTATCCAGTAAACCCACCGCAGTAAATTGAATCGGAAATGTCATTTGCATACATTTTTAAAGTAATCTTCATTTCATGGATGATTGGCCACGCATCCACTCTGCTATTAATGCAGATCGTCCCACTCGCAAACTACCACGGTTCAACTTTTTAAGAAACGAGGAGCTGAATCGACTAATCGGCGTTGAAATGTGCAAATGGATTGTCGCCAATTCGTTCATCAAATGCTTTAATCAAAATTTACGCATGCCGCCCAAGCGACCGACTAGGCGCGTATTGCTGGAACTATCGGATGCCATGACCTATGCAGAAACGGTTCACCTGATTGCCTTTGTTTACGTGATAGGGGATGTGTTGGTGAGCGTCCCCCACAGCGAACCCCCGCAAGTGGTGGCGTCACTACTCGTCCTCAACATTTTTGTAAATTTCTACGCCAGCTTGGTTCAACAAATGAACAAAAGAAGGATCTCGCGGCTTATCCAGCGTACGATTCAATAAACTTCTGGTAACTATCTCGCGAACCAGAAACGCGGATCACGCCAATTTAAATTGGTTGTTAACCAAGCATCAAAATTCACACGATTTAGCCATCCAAAATCAACCACCGTGTTCATAGCCCCTCAGAAAGGTAGCGATTAGAATTTTCAGCCAACACGAGCGACTTCCCCTCGGTGTTAACACACGCGGAGTTACCCTTTACTCACTAAAAGAGCGTGGGGAACCTGACGACGTCGTCATCTATTGTACTGATGGGGAAAGCACTGGCGCCATTGCTAAACAATTCTACAAGTCGATTAGAGTTGATTATGTTTGGTTCGTCGGCGTAGATTCCTCAAATACAAATCGCAATGCGGAATACGTTATTGGTCGAGATGAATTTCACTTTGAGGAGCATTTGCGACTTCAATGGGCATCCGACACCCCGATGTTTACGGAACCATTTTTGCTTTTTGAATTGGAGGGAGGCCAGTGAAAGATTTCACCTCATCGCTGAATTTAGGCGCAATGGACGTCACCTTCTTTTTTCGCGCCGGTTCTGCCGAATTTCAGGGAATGCACGCCTACATGAGACGCCTCGAGCAATGGCTACATTCATTCAATAACGAAGTCGACAATCGGACGCTCCCCGGCGGTCACGAATTCGCGGTTTGGTCAACTGCGCTAAACGAAACCAATCCACTGGCATTCGCGACGCCAAATAGCAATCCATCGAATCCAAATTATTGAGTCGACTTACCTACTTAACGATCATCGCACGCGAATCCCTCCTAAACTTTGAAGGGCTGATCAGGAAATGCCTTCCTCGGTCGGCGGCGGGAATTACATGGATCTCGCCGACACGACCACCACTGTCACTGACTTTTGTGACGGCACCAGCACCGTCAAATCAAAGCTCGTAATGTATTCATAACTCTCAAAGAGCGCTCACGTCTCGCGGAAGCTATCGCAGATGAATTTGATGTATGTTAAGCAACCTAACCTATAAACTCAGCGCTTTATTGCAGAGCCACGGCCTGCTACATTGGCTTCGACGGATGTCCGTCGCTGGAGAATCATGAACGACAACCCGTATTCCACACCGTCTCTTCTTTCCGATGAAAATGCAAGTCCGAGTGAACAGCGTCGTTTGCTTTGGCTGGCTTACCTGTTCGCACCGGCCACAGCGCCGATAACATTTGTTGTTCTAATTTTCGTCGCAGGACCGTTCGCCACGAAATTAGGAATCCACATTAGCCCTGCGAATTTTTTAGCGATCCCCTTGATAGCCATGACTGCCGGTATGCCCATTTGTTATGTCGTTGCCGGCTGCATCGGAATGCCCATTGTCTTTGGCCTGCAAAAACGCAGAATCTTGAACGGTCGCACGATCTATACCGCAGCATTTGCTTTGTCTATTATTCTGTCACTAATTTTTGGCGTGCCAGCAGCGATTTACTTCAACGCAACTTGGTATCAAATCCCCCTTGGCCCGCTGCTCTTATTGCCGTTTATTACTCTACCGACTCTCGTATCTGGGACAGTTTTTTGGGGGCTCTTAAAGATAGGTGGTGGACTATCTATCTCTTCCGATCAAAAAATAACATGTCGTTGATCGGCGAGACTTTACCTCACCATCGTCCAAATTCGCCCCGTATTCACCCGATCAACTGAACACCTTTCAAACAAGTCGGCCGCCAGAAAAGCGAACTTGCTAAGTGGACATAAAGATCCTGAGCGGACAAAGACAGCGCTGAAACTGGCAGTAGCTCAGAAAACAAGCCCAACCCACTCTGACATGCAGTTGCGATCGCCAACGAGTTGAATTAAAACGAGTCATTGCACAAAGTTTTTTGAATTGTGCCCACGTTGAAATCAAAGTCTACCCGTTGTTTCTAGACACCGTCGTTAGATAGAAATTGCACTGCCCCAATTTGGGCTCAGTGTTAACTCACCGTGGGCATGGAACGTCACGTTTAAATTCTCGCGGGTCTGACTTCTATCTTTTTTGTGTGTTTCTCATCTTTTATTTACAGCAAAGAATGTTCATGTCTCCTGACGCGATATTTGGTCTCTTTTTTGTAGTTTTCGGTGCCAGCATTATCTTTTGCATGTACAAGGATTTTGATTTTTTGTTTCAGTCCAACAATGTTGAGGGACAGTTCAATGCGTTAGTGAACATGTTTGGCCGAGGTGCAGTGCGTGTATTTTATGGACTTTTGGGCGCCTTCTTAATCCTGCTTGGCACTCTTGTAATCTCCGGCAAAGTCAAACTGATCAAACCCAAAGAAAATGAACAGGCATTGAATCAACCGATTGAATTGAGTCCGAAAGAAACCCGTCTTTCTAGCTCAAAAACACCTCTGCCTCAGGCAACTACAATCGCAGTTTCCCCAGTTGCCAAACTGGGTAACTGCAGCAGGCAGGGGCAACTCGCGACACTCCTCCTTTCCGTTTAAAAAAAGAAATGAAAGATCTGGATGTACCAGATCTACAGTCACTTTCCTTGAGCTTAAATTTTTGAATCCGGACTTGGGCGTTTTCTGAAAAATTCGAATGTTTGTCAAACGAAGAGGTTTCAATGAATCCAAAATTTGCACTCGCCGTATTAGCAATCCTTGTCTCATCGGGTACTACGGGTGCCCAAACATGGACGACACCCGATGGTTTTTTGTCCGTCACTCAACCGGACACTGAAAAATTCATCGCCGTCGATTCTCCCCCGGAACCGTTTGTTGGGCTCTGGGTCTCCAAAGATGAAGCAACTAAGTTAGGCGTGATGAAAACAGTGATTCCTACGAATGTTCGTTTGATCCAATCCTCTGTGGAAAAAGGGCTTGCCGAGGAATTTGGGGGAGAAGTGACCAGACTTTCGACGCGACGAGTGGCCGGACATGAGTTGTGGCGGATGAAGGCAAAGGGAGCGGCAGCAGAGATGACGCAGGCGATCGTCCGCCATGACAACACGGTCTACAAGCTAATGGCAGTTACGATTGGCAAAGAACCGGATCGGCAAACGATTCCCCAGTTCATGGATTCACTCTCGCTCGCTCAACCAAAGCAAACAGTCTCACCAAGCACAACCCAAAAGCCTCCCGAACCAGTCCTGCCCCCCACCGCTGGACTCGACTTCCACAACCTCTCAAAGTCAATTGGCGGGCTTGCAGCGCTCCTCGGGATCGGGCTATTTATCTACTTTAGGATACGCAAAAAATAAGCCCCAACCACCATCGAAGGATACGATCAACCGACGCAAGTCTTTGAGATAAAACAGAACGCTAAAAGATAACGCGTGTTCGTTCGCCTACCTTACGGTTTTGTTCGAGAACTTCGGCGATACAAGAATAGCTGCTCCATAACTGGTGAGTTAACGTTGAAATGGAATCGCTGCTGGTTACCGAAGCCCTTTTAATTGAACAACAGGGCGACGGGGAGTCGTCAGGCGAGAAAATTCGCAACCTATAACTCTCAACGCCAACAGCGCATAAAAAAAGCCAAGTCACAAATTGCAACTTGGCTCGGTAAAAACCGAAAGAGGCGTCGGTGGGAGTCGAACCCACGATGGCGGATTTGCAATCCGCTGCCTTAGCCACTTGGCCACGACGCCATTGTTGTTTGGAGGTTGCTGCCAACGAAATGTTCGGCTAACCCGAGCAAAACGTTCACTACGACTTCTTTACGGTATCGGATCAATATTTTCCGGTCAAGTGCTTTGGGTAAAATGCCCAATCTGCACTCAAAATCAATCCTATCCCACTCAAAGCCGGAACAACCCGCACAAATAAAGTTTCGGATGTTAGCCTTGCAAACTTTAACCTCGTGTGGAGGTCTTGCCGTTTCTTCTGATGCTATGTTTTTCAAAGAGATCAACAAACTACTTCCCTAGCGAAGTAGCTCGCCCCAAACCTGACAGAAAAAAAGATGGCCCAAACTTCCAATACGCATTTGACCCATATCGCTGATAACAATGTTAAAGTGGATCAAGCAATTGATGGCATTGTCGATTGCGCACTCACGAACGCCTCGAAAGACCGCGCCGACATCAACGAACTTCAAAAAACAGCCAAACTGCTCATTATTTCAGACCTGACCACAGGTGGGACGGTAGAGACCGACGGCGGAGACTGATAAACACCGAAGATTGCTTTCGAAATTTGGCTCGATCCAAAATAAACAACGTCACCATGCATACGCCTTTGACGGGAGCATTTCAAATTTGTTGCTTAACTAGTCACTCCAAGAGGCTGATTTAACCTCTTTGCTAAGTGGAGGGCTGAACGGATCTTCCACTGGAGTGTTAGCCCGGTGAGACGCTCTGCGCGATTTCACTTGCTAAGTTTTCACCCCTCAAAGCGCTTCCCTTGCCATGAATCGCGACGCTCAAACTCCTCTTTTACTGCTCTGAGCACCGCTGGCTTGTCTAAGCACCACTCTGGCCCAACGAAGTAATCGCCTGGAGCCTCTCCGCTGATCCGCTCAACTACCATCGAGGGCGGCAGTAGCTCAAGAAAATCAACCAATGTCGAGACGTATTGGTCGCGTGACATCAGGGTGACTTCGCCTGACCTTACCTGTGCCGCTAGTGGCGTATTTTCAACAGCGTAAAGGTTATGAATTTTGACCGCGTCTAAACCGCAAGTCGCCACTTCACGAGCCGTTTCCATCATGTCTTCATGCGATTCCCCAGGAAGCCCAAGCATGATGTGGGCGCAAATCTCGAACCCGCGGCCAAGACTCCTTTCCATCGCATCTACAAATGAATTATGGTCGTCTCCTCGATTCATCCAACGAAGCGATTTGTCGTGAATCGTTTGCAGTCCATACTCAACGGTTAATGGCACCCTCTGCCCAAATTCTTCGAGCAAATCTAGTACATCATCGGGCACACAGTCCTGCCGCGTACCAATGGCTAAAGCCACGACATCGGGGTGTGAGATGGCTTTTTCGTAGAGCGGGCGTAGTACATCAACTGGAGCGTAGGTATTAGTCGCCGGCTGAAAATAGGCCATAAAATGCTTGCATTTGTAACGACGCTTGATTCGCGACATCCCTTCATTCATCTGGTCCAGAATATCCTGACGAGGAAGACGCCGACTCGGGCTAAAACTCCGGTTATCACAAAATGTACACCCTCCTGTGGCAACCGTGCCATCAACGTTGGGGCAAGTAAATCCAGCATCGATACTGACACGTTGGACCCGAAAACCAAAGATATTCTTTAAGTAATAGCTATAACCAAAATATCGCAGACCATCGGATCGCCAGTCCATCTGTTCGCGGTTGTGAGCGGTGTATTTAGTTGACGTCAAAGCATGCACCGAATAGAGTTAAGTGTGTAGATTGTGTTGGGAATGGTCGGTTTTGGCTGCGATTTCAATGCGAATTTGATTCACGTTGGCTCAGCCAGTCTAATGATTGATTGAGGCCTGAACTTCTGCGACAGATTACACGTGCGGATTCTGTTAATGTGCCCTGCATTTTGGGGCGAATTCTTCCTTTTGTACAGCGCGATTAGACGCGTTTCGAACTATGTTTGGCGAACTAGTCCCTATCGGTGGTGGCGACCCAATTCCGCTAATGAAAAAACGAATTCGTGTCGGTCGACGTGAAGGCTGCGATATCGTTTTGAACCATGGTAACGTTTCGGGCCATCATTGCTTGCTCGAAATCGAAGAAGGCTACTGGTTCATTCGGGACCTGCGGTCGAGAAACGGTATTAAAGTCGACGGAAAACGAATCCAACTTGGTGTTCGCCGACGCCTCGATCCTGACGTCGAAGTCACCATCGCCAAGCACAAGTTTGAGATTAAGTACAATCCGACCGAACTCGGTGCCTACGGATCGCCACCCCAAGACGAGCAAACTGATGATTTCTTCCGCGAATCGTTGCTTGATCGAGCTGGTTTGAAGCGCGGCAAAAAGAACAAATAGGTGCAAAATCTTCAATTGCCAACCGGTCCCCGTGAACCGGCCAGTTTTTGGAGGAATCAACGACTGAAGTTCGCTTCTTCCCTTATGGTTTCAGGCTCTGGCCGGACCTGCGGTTTCACCGGCAAAGGGTCTTAGAGGACATCGTCAGGCATCAACAAGCATTTTGCCCTCGATCTACTCTCTCTGGCGATCAACTAAAACATCGTCACTAATCAACATTCAGGCCCAACCATCCACCGCGAGCCTTGCTCTTGCCCACCTCACGGTCAGATTTCCGTTTGCCGGTGGCTTCTTCCAACGAGATAGCTGCGACAACTCTAGGAACCGGGGACTCAGGCGACAAGAGGGGCTCAAACCATTGGACAGCCAGTGGACAAACCTATCAATGCAGCCTTCAATGACCAACCGGGCTGCTTGTCATAAGCCGGTGGGGTTGACCGGAGCCGCTGTGACAAATCCCAATATTTGCAAATTGTTTTAAATCGTCCACTGATAAGAAGGAGACGTTTCCATTGTTCGCCTTCTGACCAAGTTGCTGCCCCATCCTTGAGCTCACGATCAGACGGCAAGCCGAGGCAGCCAAGCGAACCCTTTTCACGTCGTTATTTTGCGTCCGAGGACAATGCCAAATTGTCATACCTAGATTCAGGCTTCGAGCGTCAATTGCTTTTTGTGGCAAATAAACCCTGCAAACACCGGAAAAAACAGGATTTCCGTGTTCAAAAGTTAATTGGCACGGGCTTTGCGAAATAACGGATTGTCGGTGGTCGATTCTGTCCAATGGGCAGGCGAATCCCCGTCATAAAACAAAAATACTCGCAGCTTGTTCACTCAAGCCGCTTTCATCTAGAGACAGGAGAGCAAAAATGGCTCAAGGCGAAAAAATCATCGGAATTGATCTCGGTACAACCAACTCGGTTGTGGCGGTCATGGACGGCAACGAACCAACGGTTATCGCCAACCAGGAAGGCGATCGAACCACCCCTAGCGTGATCGCGTTTACTGACGGCGACGAAACCATCGTTGGATCCCCCGCACGGAACCAACGCGTGACCAATCCAACTCGGACCGTTTATTCAGTCAAGCGATTCATGGGACGTCGTCACAGCGAGGTTTCCTCGGAAGAAAAGATGGTCCCTTATGAAATCAAGGGCGGGTCGGACGAGTACGTAAAAATCGGAATTGGTGACGAAGAGTTCACTCCACAAGAGATCTCCGCCAAAACACTTCGCAAACTCAAGGAAGCGGCTGAGTCGTATCTGGGGCACAAAGTCAACAAGGCCGTCATCACAGTTCCGGCTTACTTTAACGATGCTCAGCGGCAAGCGACTAAAGACGCAGGACAAATTGCTGGCCTCGAGGTCGCTCGTATTATCAATGAGCCAACCGCTGCGGCGATGGCTTACGGTTTGGACAAAGCCCAAAACGAACAAAAGATCGTGGTCTTTGACCTCGGTGGTGGAACCTTCGATGTTTCAGTCCTCGAACTGAACGACGATGACGGCATGAAGGTTTTTGAAGTCATTAGTACCAGTGGCGATACGCAGCTCGGTGGTGACGACTTTGATTTTGTTTTAATCAACCACGTGGCAGATGAGTTCAAGAAATCAAATGGTGTCGACCTTCGAGACGACACGATGGCATTGCAGCGACTTCAGGAAGCTTGTGAGAAGGCCAAAAAAGAACTTAGCTCAGCTCAGTCGACCGATTTGAACTTGCCGTTTATCACCGCTGACGCCAGCGGCCCGAAACACTTGCAGATGAATATCTCTCGATCAAAATTCGAAGAGTTGATTGATCCACTTGTTGAGCGATGTAAAAATCCAGTCAAACAAGCACTGAAGGACGCCAAGCTTTCACCTTCCGACATTGACGAAATCGTCCTAGTTGGTGGATCAACTCGTGTCCCAAAAGTCCAGGCAATGGTCAAATCCATCTTCGGCAAAGACCCTCACAAAGGGGTTAACCCCGATGAGGTTGTTGCCATTGGAGCAGCCATTCAAGGGTCGGTTCTATCGGGAGACCGTAAGGACGTTCTGCTTCTCGATGTTACACCATTAACCCTCGGCATTGAAACAGAAGGTGGAGTTCTCACCGCTTTAGTCGAGCGTAACACAACGATTCCAACTGAAAAGAAGCAAACTTTTAGTACTGCCGCGGACAACCAAACAGCTGTCACCATCCAGGTTTTTCAGGGTGAACGCAAGATGGCAGCCAACAACCGAATCCTTGGCAAGTTTGACTTGACCGGCATTCCACCGGCTCCTCGAGGCGTCCCGCAAGTTGAAGTCAAATTCGACATCGACCAGAA
Organism: Mariniblastus sp.; assembly: GCA_029247405.1. Classification (GTDB taxonomy): domain Bacteria; phylum Planctomycetota; class Planctomycetia; order Pirellulales; family Pirellulaceae; genus Mariniblastus. The sequence continues at coordinate 2,606 of JAQWLH010000147.1, read as the reverse complement.
CGGTATACTCAACGTTTCGGCCAAAGATCTTGGAACGGGTAAAGAGGCTAACGTCGAAATCAAAGAATCGTCTGGTCTTTCGGAAGACGAAATTTCCAAGATGAAGGCTGATGCCGAGATGAACGCTGAGGACGATCGCAAGCAGTATGAACTTGTGACTGCTCGCAATGAGGGTGAGACGATGTGCTACCAAGTTGAAAAGGTTCTCAAGGAAAATGAGGACAAACTCAAAGATAGCGATCGCGAGCCTATCGAAACAGCAATCAGCAAAGTCCGCGAAATTTGCAAAGGCGTCGACACTGACGCCATCAAGGCTGCTGTGACTGAACTGGAACAAGCTTCACATGCGATGAGCGAAGCAATGTATGCGAACGCCGACTCTGCAGATGAACCTGCAGGAGCGACTGCCGACGCCAGTGAAACCAGCGGGGCCGAGGACGACGCAATTGACGCCGAGTTCGAAGTCAAAGAATAAACAATCTTTGGTCAATGATGAATAACGCACGGCGACTGGCTCAAACCAGTCGCCGTTTTTTTATGCAACATTCAATCACATGAATGAAACCTGGCCACGCTCATTAGGTAAACAACGAATCTTCATTCTTAATCAACACTCTGGCAAGGTTGGCATGGTTTTCGCTCTTGTTATCCACAAAGCAAACTGGAACTGCCAGAGAGAAAGGGAACACTATGTCATTTCGTTTTGAAAAATTAACGACCAAAGCACAACAAGCAATCGCCAATGCTCAGTCCCTCGCAGGCGGCAAGGGGCACCCTGAAATAACGCCGCTGCATCTGCTTGGTTCCTTGCTGGAAGAATCTGGGGGAATCGTTGTCCCCCTGTTGACCAAAACCGGAGCGCCGATTGAGCAGCTGAGCCAAATGGTTGAGGGCGAAATCGCGCGTCTCCCGAGCGCAAGCGGCGGGAGTTCCCCCGGCCCCAATGCTGACTTACAAAAGGTGTTTGAGACGGCAAGCCAGTCTGCTCAAACCATGCAAGATGAGTTCATCTCGACCGAACACTTACTGCTGGGCCTGGTCACAACAAAAAATTCAGCTGCCCGTTTACTTGAGCTCAATGCGGTCGATGAAAATTCAATTCTAGAAGCCCTTAAGTCCATACGAGGCGCCGCTCGTGTGACGGATCAAGATCCAGAAGGGAAGTATCAATCGCTCGAAAAATATTGCATCGACCTTGTCCAACTGGCCCAATCGGGGAAACTCGATCCGGTGATTGGTCGTGATGAAGAAATCCGCCGTGTGATTCAGGTACTCTCGCGCCGCACAAAAAACAATCCGGTTTTGATCGGTCAACCGGGTGTTGGTAAGACCGCCATCGCGGAAGGGCTGGCACTACGTATCGTTCAAAACGATGTGCCGCAGAGCCTCCGGGATAAGAAAGTCATGGCACTCGACATGGGAGCTTTGATCGCTGGTGCCAAGTTTCGGGGTGAATTTGAGGACCGCCTGAAAGCCGTTCTGAAAGAAGTTTCTGCCGCTGCTGGCCAGATCGTCTTATTTATCGACGAACTCCACACCGTCATTGGTGCCGGCGCAGCAGAGGGAGGTAGCGACGCTGCTAACCTGCTTAAACCAGCACTGGCCCGAGGAGAATTACATTGCATTGGTGCCACCACTCTCGATGAGTACCGAAAATATATCGAAAAAGATGCCGCCTTAGAGCGACGATTTCAACCCGTTTTTGTTGGAGAACCCTCAGTCGAAGACACAGTTTCGATTCTGCGGGGACTCAAACAACGATATGAAACGCATCATGGTGTTCAAATCAAGGACGCTGCTTTAGTTGCCGCTGCACAGCTCTCTAGCCGATACATTACCGATCGTTTCTTGCCAGACAAAGCCATTGACTTGGTCGATGAAGCCGCGTCACGATTGGCGATGGAGATGGACAGTGTCCCAGAAGAAATTGACATCGTTCAACGTCGCTTGACCCAGCTTGAACTAGCAGCTCGACAACTTGCCGACGAAGATGACCATGATGTCAAAACAAGGCTGGACGCCGTCAAAGAAGAAATGACTCAAAAACGGCAAGAGTTAGCGAGTCTTCGGGAACAGTGGGAATCAGAAAAGCTAGGCATGACTGGAATTCAGAATGTGCGCGAACAGCTTTCCGCTGTCGAATTGGAATTCAGCCAGCTTGATACAACCATCAAGACAAAACAATCCTCAGGATCTCCGGTCGACGAAAACGACTACAAGCGGTTATACGAACTCGACGTTCAACAAAAACAGCTGTTGAACCAAATCGAAGCGGCCGAAGTACAAGAGGCAGCCAAAGCATCAACTGACGCTCCGCAAAAAAAACGCCTACTCAGTGAAATGGTGACAGAGGAGGAAATCGCCGAAGTGGTCAGTGCATGGACTGGAGTGCCGGTCAATCGCATGCTGGAAACCGAGCGCGCAAAACTTCTGGTCATGGAAGATCGCCTGCACCAACGAGTCATTGGACAGGACGAAGCAATCACCGCCGTCAGCAACGCAGTACGGCGCAGCCGAAGTGGACTTCAGGACCCTAACCGTCCTATCGGATCCTTCATGTTTCTCGGACCAACAGGCGTCGGCAAAACGGAAGTCTGCAAAGCTTT
>JAQWLH010000141.1 GCA_029247405.1 Mariniblastus sp. | reverse complement strand
CATGATTTCTTTCGTGCCCGAGGGATTCACACGCTGAATCAAGGCAGGAATGATATCTTTGGCTTTGGGGGTGACGCCTGAATTGTTGTCATCGAGAAATGCGTCGAGGTTCAACGAGCCAATCATGTTGATTCCACCGCGAAGGTCGACGCCCAATTTAGGCGGCCACTTCGCCCAGATCATCAAACCGGCGACGAACACTGCAATCATGACGATTGCCATTCGGCTGCGATACTCTGCAACCTTCAAGCTTTCCGAGATGACCTTTGCAAGGAACAGACCGCCGGCGACGGCAGCAATCAAGAGCAAAGTCACAAACCAGCCCTGATTGTAAAAGGGTACGGCAGCGACTTGCTCGTCTTGAGCCAACAAAGCCAATTGGAAAATGGACTCTAACATCCGGATGTTTCCTGAGTGTGAGGTTTAGAAGTTCGCGTGTAGTAAACTGGGCCGATTCATAATTCTTTCAGACCAGTCCATTCGTCAAAATGCAACCGAATCAATCTTTATCTTTCGAGTTTTCATCTGACAGAACGCGAATGAGTGATGTCGCAAGAACTTGCATCCGAGTGTTGCTTGAGTCGTCAATTCGGATCGTGACGTATTCGGCGTCAGACCTGTAATTTACGACTGTGCCAAGAATTCCTCCCGCCGTTACAACGCGGTCGTTCTTCTTGAGATTCGCCAACAACTCTGATGCCTTTACTTGATTCTTGGGTTTGGGCCGAGTCATCATGAGGAAATACAACAGTAACGCACCCATCAAAATCGGGAACATGAGAGAACTGAAAAAACTTGTTTCAGGAGTCTCAACGGTGTTGGCTGCAGTTCCCCCCGTCTTTTCAGCAACGTCGCTGACGACTTGAGTTTGTGCGAGCAGGTACCAGCAGATGTTGTACAGATTTACCATCAGTTACTCAGCCGAGATGTTTCATCAAAACCTGCCCCAAGGGGTCGGTTCGATCAATCGCGGTGTCAAAAAAAATCTCATTAGTGGGCTGCAAATTGCCATGAAAAAATTGAATCACGCCTCCAGAAGAAATGCTGGCTGGTGTCATTCGACCCTTCTCATTCGATTGCATTATTGCCCGAATTGAAGCCGATAATGATAAATCTTCCTAGGTAGACCAACAAGGCCAAGTCATCGCTCAAACTCGCAAATACTCGTTCTTTCTCACGTTTTGGGATGTCTCAAGTGGTTTAGTTAGCTTGGGATTGAATCGAAGCGGGGTCAATCGACGGACTTGCCGACCCAACCGGCCATTCGCTCACGGAAATAGTCCATAAAAGCGTCATTGGCAATTGCTTCGCGAGCCTGGCGCATCAGTCGCTGGTAGTACGCCAAATTGTGCAAAGAAAGCAGGATTGGCCCCATCATTTCCCCCGCTTTGAACAAATGGCGAATATAGGCACGGCTGAGGTGTGAGTATTTCGTCTTAACTTCAGCCTGAAGGGGTCTCGGGTCTCGCTCATGAACGGCATTACGAAGCTTTAAGTGTCCTTTGTCGGTAAAAGCCATCGCATTTCGCCCGTTGCGGGTTGGCATCACGCAATCGAACATGTCGACACCGCGACGGACAGCCTCCAGTAAATCCTGCGGTCTCCCGACTCCCATTAAATAACGTGGTTTTTGTTGCGGTAGAATGGGGCAAGTTACATCGAGCATTTCGTACATTTGAGGTGGCGGTTCCCCAACGCTCAAGCCGCCGATCGCGTAGCCCGGAAACTCCAGATCGATCAGTTGTTTGGCACATTCGACTCGTAATTGAGAGTCTAGCCCCCCCTGGACGATGGCAAACTGAATTTGTTCGTTCAGCGTGTGCGCGTCTTGGGATCGCTTGGCCCATCGAATGGTCCTCTCCATTGCATCTTTTACCAACTCCCGGGAATTGGGGAGTTCAATCACATGGTCAAATACCATCGCGATATCCGAACCCAGTTCCTGTTGAATCTGAACACTGCGTTCGGGGGTCAATTCAACCTTGGAACCGTCAATGTGTGAGTTGAAAGTCGCACCGTTTTCGGAGATCTTGGTAAGCTGGGCTAGGCTGAAGACTTGAAATCCCCCGCTGTCAGTCAACATTGGTCCGTTCCAGCCCATGAAATTTTGCAGACCGCCGAGCTCCTCTATCACATCTGAACCTGGTCGGAGGTCGAGGTGGTAGGTGTTGCCAAGGATGATTTGAGCCCCAGTTGATTCGACTAGGCCAGTCGTCATTCCTTTGACCGTTGCACAAGTTCCTACCGGCATGAAGGTTGGCAAGTCGATCACTCCGCGCGGCGTCGTCAATCGCCCCAGCCTCGCGCCGCAATGCTTATCGACGTGCAGTAGTTCAAAATCAAATCCCGTTTTATTCATTCTCAAATTCTATTGGTTCGTGTTCAGGTTTCCAGCCGGACATTTGTCGTGGTTGTTCAGCAACGGATTCCGAAGCGTTTGAGTGAATCGTAAAATCTGGCAATTGAAGGTCGCAAACGTGTGCGTTTTGCTCCAGTGAGGGCAATTGCTTGAACTAGCCCGAGGGTTTGAGTCGAAGTCAAAAAAAAGCCCAGCCGGGTGAGGCTGGGCTTGTTGGGTTAGTAGCTTAGCGGTGAGTTATTCTCCACGAAGCTTCAATCCGGCTTGGTCAAGTTTTTCTCGGACTTCGGTCAAACTTGTGACCCCGAAGTTTTTGCATTCAAGCAGGTCATCCATTGACTTGCGAAGCAATTCGCCGATCGTGGTTAGCCCCAAACGGGTCATGCACTTACGGGCACGAACCGAGAGGTTGAGGTCCGAAATCGGACGATCCAACAAGACCTGCTCTTCGGGAGATAGGTGGCTTGTGTCGACTGGCTCTTCTTCGGCATCTTTTTGGTGGGCGAATTGGCCGATCATCAACCCTTTGTTTGACATCATTTCGCGGATTTCGATCAGCGATGTTTCGCCAAAGTTCTTGCTGTTCAGCAGTTCCATTTCTGAAACTTTGCAAAGATCACCAAGTGTGAAAATACCCATTTTTTGAAGGCAATTTCGGCTGCGAACCGAAAGTTCGAATTGAGCGATCGAAATTCCCATCACGCTGGCGATCTGCTGACGCATCTTCTCGCGTTCGTGATCGTAATGCTCATCCATCGAGGCCACGGCATCGGTCCGATAGAGTAACGCTCGTTCGTGGGTTGGAAATGACTCGAGAATACGGTCGTAACACCTCGCAGCACGCTCATACTGGTCGTGGTCTTCGTAGAGCAAGCCAAGGTTTAGCAATGCACCAACGTTGGCGGGAAAAGCAGCGGCCGCTCGTTGATAAAGCTCCATCGCTTTCTCATCATTACCACGACGGTCGTTCTCCAAAGCAAGCCCAAAAAGAGCGCCTGGATGCGTGTCTTCAAGCTCGACGGCTCGTTCGTAAAGCTTGCATACTTCGTCCGGATTGTCGCTCATTGCAGCGATCGTGGCACCGCGTTGGTACAGATACTCGGCTGTTTGCTCGACGGGGCCAAACATGTTGTCAAGAATTGACATCGCAGTCGTCAGGTCTTTCGATTGACGTTTGACTTCCGCGACGGCGATTTGACACTGGTCGGCGTTGTAGCCAGCCTTTTGGGCAGAGTCGTACGCTTCGATCGCCTTTTCAAAATTGTTGAGAGCAAATTGTGATTTGCCTTGGTAAAAATAGGCAAGTGCACCACCGTCAGCATTCGCTAACGTCTCGATGGCCGCCGCGTAGTTACCTATCATGTATTGGCAAACGCCGAGCCGAACGGAGGTTGCGGGGCTTCGTTCGGTTTGCGATTCCAGTACCTGAGTGACATCCCTCAAATTTGGAAACTGCGAATAGTCGTTGCAGATTCGATTTGAAATAATCGCAATTTCATTGGGGCCGAAGGAACTATTTGACAATAAAATGTCTTTTAATTCGAGTTCCGGAACTTGAGTCATCTAAAAGCCTCTTTTGAGTAACAATGACGGTGAGTCAAAGAGAAAAGGATCGGACTTTCTGAAGTCCCATCCCCATTTTTTTTGCAGCCCACCATTCTGGCATTATTCCCTGAAAAAGGCAACGGCTAACGTTTTAAAGGGGCCGACCTTTATCTTGTGAAGCGATATGAGGAAATCTGCCTCGGGAATGGCTCAATAGGGGTTTTTCCGGTTACCGCGACGAGGACCCTTAGATCTTCTGGAGGTTTGTCTTGCGGTAGGTTTCGAGGAGAAACGACTCAGCTGGAGACGCCACAGGAGACTGAATTTCCGGTCGGTTCACTTGTAATGACGTGGTGGGTGGGGTTGGACCCCGAGTTTCTCATAATTAAACCCAGAAGTTAACGGGATATAATCTCCCACGATATCAACCGAACTAGTCGCTGAGATTTGTTTTTCCAGCCCCAGTCCCCAGTAAACCGCGTTGGTCGTCAGTCTTCTTACCCCGGAGTTCTCAAAGTCCTTGGCCGATCCCATCGTGAAGTGAAAAATTTTCGAGGGTTTACCGGTGTTTCCTGTCCAGGTCTTGGTCCATGCGATTGGCAATGGCTCTTTTGCTGGATTTCGGGGCGCGCCGGGTTCAAGGTTCATCAGGGGTTGGCCGTTGACCAATAGCGTGCAGTCTTCAGGAAAGGGGAACTTGTCGTTGTGGCAGCGATAAACATCCGAAGTGCCCCAGATGTCTTCAACTCCTACAAGAATCGGATGGGTTTTGTTGGCGGGTTCGGCAATGCCTTGTGTGGCTTCGCGATGCCAGCCTCCATGATGCCCCATAAAAGACCCCCCCAACATTTCTCGTAGGCCAACATTTTGGCCATCTTTTCTGTAGCTTTTGCCTCCCATGAATCCGTGGTTGGCAGTGCGAAGTGCAATTAGAGGTTTGCCCGAATCGAAGTAATCGTGGAAATATTTCATCTGTTCATCGGGGAGATTCATGAACCGAGAAATCCAAATCACACAGTCAGCTTTGGTGAGATGCTCAAGTCCGGGGATGTTGTGTCGTTTCGATTTGTCTTTGAAGGGAGCTGGAAGTGTCGGATCGACTTCGCCGTTTTCGTTGACCGAAAAGAGAACGGTGCAGTCGAAGCCATGGTGCTGCGACAGAACTTTAGCCAACATTGGCATTGATTGTTCACTGCGATACTCTTGTTCGGCCGCGATCAGTACTACCTGCTTGCCCTTGCCCGGGCCCTCCCCCCCCTTGAACGTTAGCCATGATTCACTTTTTGGAACCGAAATGGATTCGGTTTCCGTGGTACTGCGAGCAGCTTGATGAGGTGGTTCGTTTTTGGGAATCTCGTTTAATGTGTAGTACGCACTTGCATGGACCAGTTTGTCATTTTCGGTTGATCGGATGTTGGGCATGTGAAAGTCGTGCACGTGGCCTTGAACCATTCCATCAACGGTAATTTCCACGGATAGGCCGTCCTCCGAAACGACGGCCTTGGTTGCCTCAGGGGTCGTTTGGTCAACTTCCGGGCTGCCATACCCTTGACGATAAATATGCGTAAAAGTTGCCAGCTGATAAGCCGTCGGATCTGCTGCCAGTTTTGCATCAACTGGCTTGGTGAATGTAATCTTAAAGCCGGTCGGTCTCGCATTGATTTCTTTTATCTCAAAGGGAACTACGCCAGTCCAATCGAGTCTCTGGACCGCATATGCTTTAGGGCCACGAACGGGCCAACCTCGGTTGGTCCCCCCTGCGATCAGACTTCCGTTCGGAGTGAACTGGACGGCCAGCAGTCCCGTATCGAATCCCTCACGAAACGGATAGCAAGCTCCTTGCCAAACTCCATTGACTTCTTCGGTCGTCGCTCGCATCACTACGCCGAGACTAAAATCGCCAATGAAGATCTGGTTTTCAAAGGGGCCAAATTTGCCACCCGTTCTGTCTACCATGAAGCCGGAGATGGAACGACCCATGCGTTTGTATGGAAAAACTACAGCGTAAGGAACAAGTTCTTCCACTCGCCCACGTTCGGTTTCAAGCCTAGAGGGGGTGTTGGGGACGACTGGAGCAGACCCTAATTCTGGAGCCAATTCATACCAATTAAAGCTGATCGGATGACCCATAAAGCCACCCGGTTTGAGGACTTTCAAAGAACACGATCCATTCCAAGGGCCTTGGCTTTCCGCGTAGAACATCACGCCGTGTTCGTTGGGGCCAATGCCACATGGGCTTCGAATCCCACTGCAAACAGGGATCGTCTTTCCTTCGGGAGTGATTTTTAGGCACCATCCTCGGAATGGTGCGTCAGAATGGTAGGATTTGGAAAGGCAAAGTGCGACCCAAATGTTGCCGTCTGGATCAGGTTTCGAGCCGAATGCAAACTCGTGATAATTCCTGAATCCCCAGATGTCACTGAGTGTGTCGAAGCGGTCCGCGCGACCATCCCCATCGCTATCGGTAATTCGCGAAACTTCGGTTTGTTGGGTGACGTGAAATGAACCGTCACGATAGGCCATGCCGAATATTTCGTCCAAGCCACTCGCGAACTTCTTAAACGTTGGCTTTGGGTATTGGTCAAATGCTCCGTCCACCAGGAAAATGTCACCCCGCCGCGTCGCCAAGGCGAGTCTTTGTTGGTCAGGCATTACCTCAAAGCTTCCTGCCTCGATCGCCAGTTCTTTGGGGAGTGGTACATCCACCAGTTTGTAATACTTTGCCTCCTCTTCAGCCGTCCCCCAGTATTCACCTAGCGGTTCCTGTTGGGGTAAAAAAGACAGTAGTGTCAAAGCAATCAGTTTGGAAAGCAGCAGCATGGTGATTTGTCGGGTTAAAGATTTGGGGTGCGATTGCTCGTTGCCGGCAGAAAACTGTTCGTGGTCGTGGTTGAACGCCAGTCACTTTGGTGTTTCCGGCCCTCGCAATGAAAGCGGTTAAAATGATAGCCTTGAGTGAGTTGAGTTTGACTTGAATTGAGTGGCGACCGTTGGATAAGCCTCTCCGTTACTCCCACGCATATTCCAGTTCGAGGGCTTCAGCTTTTCCTTCCTCAAGATTCAGCAGTATTCGTAGGGTTTTTAATTCGCCGTCCTCAATGATAGCAGTGTGATCGCTATTGATTCGGATTCTCAACTGGTTGTCAATCAGAAACAGTTTTTCCTCAACTGCTGAAATTTCTTTGGCTGATGTGATTCGAAATGCAAGTTGGTCTCGGCGTAGTTTCGCTTGCATGGAAACAAACCTTTTTAAAGCCAACTTGATTTTTGGATCAGTGGATTCACACTCCTCAAATTTATCTTCAACTTCAATTGATTCGAAATTGTACCGAAACGTTGGACGGCGAGATTGATCGAGAGTGTAACCTTTGAGACGGTGTTGAGGCGGGCGTCCGTCGTCAACGACCCACGGTTGTTTAGCATCATCGAGGTCAGGGCCTTTGGCAAAGTTAATCGGGCGTTCCATCGGGCGTACTTGCCCGTGCCCTTGACCGGTCCAAACTCCTCCGGGGTCCGCAAATTTCCCCTTCCAAACCATGGCCAGTCGCATTTGCTCAGCATCAAATGCGAGGTTGATGCCGCCTGGATAGCCGACTCCAATTCCACGCTTGCCAATTCCGGGGTAAGCTCGACGAAGCATTTGGGCTTCGTCAGAAACGATGATTTCCAATGGCTCTCGGACGACTCCACTAGGCATCCTGGCTTGACGACCGTCGATCAAGTACTGCCATAAGGCCTCGACTTGAAAGTCTGGATCCCCTTTGAGGTCCTTTCGGATGCCGACTCCCCCAGGCCAGAACGAAGGCATGACTGTGTTGGGGCTGTAGTTTTGTGGATTCAACATGTATCGGTGGAACCAGTTTTTCTTGAGCCTTTCGGTCATTTCGGTCAGGTCAACGGCGGGCATCGTGTCGGCAAGTTTGTATTGGTAGGTGTGACACGCGACACAGTTGAGGCCTTTGTGCCCAGCGAGTTCTAAGCCCGTTTTTCGCATCTCTTTCTGGTCGTCAAACTTTGGGAATTCGATTTCGGGGAGTTTGTCAGTGCTTTCAAAAAGGTCAACCAGATGGCCGATGTTTTCTTCTCCAAACTGTGGCATTCGCGACTTCATGTACGGTCTGATTGAACGCCCGTTAACCAGTACGTCACGCATCCAAGTTGATTTGAGTTTGGCGCCAACGCCTGTCAGTGTCGGTGGGATTCGACCCTGCTCACCCAGGTTCATATTGTCTGTTTTAAAATGAACACTGCGCTCGTCTGAGACACCTCCGATCCCATTGCGGTCGTGACAGGCAAAGCAATTATATGAGTGGAGTGTGAGTTGAATCTGTTGGTCGTTCGAAAGCTCGGTTGGAAATTGTCTCAGTGTCTCTCGAATTAGTTTTTGGTTGCTATCGGAAAGTTGAAAATTTGGCCAGTCGCCGGCGTCCCCGGAAAGACAGCCCTGGTCAAGGCGTAAATCAGCAAGCTTCGATTTGCTGGCTGGTGGGGGGGTGTTCTCTAGGATGGTGGTGTGACATTGAGCGCAATTCAATTTCTCAAATAGTTGTCTTCCTGTTTTGGCTAACTCGGGGTTGGGCTTCCAGTGAGTTGAGGTCGCCGTTGAGTTCTGTAAGAGGTAGTTGGAAATGTCGACTGCTTCAAAATGGTTAAGTTGCATGTTGGGCATTTTCCCCGAGGGCCGTACGGCGTGGGGGTTTTCCAAAAATTCAACCAGTCCTTCGACGTTGTATTTCTGACTAAGATCTCCAAGTGCAGTCGAACCACTCAAGTTCTGCTCGGTAGAATTTGCCTCTCTGGTTGAGTGGCAAGCCACACAGCCAACAGAGTGAAATAACTCAAAACCTCTTTTAACGGCCAGAGTGTCGATGGGTTGAGCATGGAAGTCGTTGCCCACTTGTGAAGAAATAAAGTGCGTCAATGCCTCGGCAGACTTTTTCCGTTCATTTGCGTCAAGCTTGCCGGGCAGTCCCGGCATTGACGTGCCGGGTTTTGTACGTTGGGGGTCGGCGATGAATTTGGCCAGGTAGTGAGGGTTTAATTTTTTGCCCGACCAAGTCAAGTTCGGGGCATGTTTGGGACTGATGGAAGTGGGGGCGTGAGTGTTTGGGTGGCACGTCTGGCATTTAAGTTCCTGAATCAATGCCAAACCTAAAACTTCTTGGTCCAACGGTTGGTTTGCGGTTACTGATGTGCCGGGAGATTCTGCGGTTGGACCTCGCTCTTTAACATCAATGACGTAGCGTACAAGATAGAGGAATTGTTGACGGTTTTTTAATTCATTGGCCAGGTTTTCGGGCATGCTGGATTTTTTGGCCGGCTGGATTTCATCAATATCCTGTCGTAAGAGGGTAATTAGGCGGTCGACTTCTTGGTTGTCGCGAATCACGACCTTTTCATCATCCTGCTCAACGGCGATCCCCAAATAAGTTTTTCCATCAACGGTTAAAACGGCGATGGTTTCGAAGCCTGCTTTGATCTGTTTTGAGGGGGAAAGGATCGACTCAATGATCAACTCGTCCGTTGTTTGGGGATCGATCCGACTGAGGTCTGGGCCGAGACGATCTTTTTCGGCGTTGGGACGGTGGCATTTAACGCAATTAATATTGCCTTGATGAAAGAGGATGGCACCCCGCACAATGTTGCCATTTTTCCGAGCTTGTTCGGCAAGTTGAGTTGGGTTTTCTGTGAGCAGTTGTTCATTTAACGTTTGGGCTTTGGCCGTAGTAACGCCAATCCAAAGGATCAGGATGAAAGTAAGTTGGAAACAGGGTTTCATGGATTTCAATCGGGGCGATGATCGGAATTCTAGTTTAGTTTTGTCTCAGTATAGTCGATCGCGGCTTTGAGATTGACCGTGGTTGATTTTGATCAATTTCGTGAGCAATTCTTTTGGAAGGTGGCTACTTGGTTTGAAGTGAATGAGTCGCTTCGGCGAACGCCTTGCCGATCTGTGCCATGATTTTGGCTGATCCAAGATAATGGTATTCCGCGTTAGTAATTCCCTTGAGTAATTCCAAATCCCGGGGGGTGAGGAGTGAGTTGCGGAAATCTTCAACTATCTTTTTCTGCGCGTTCGGGCTGATAGTTCCCTCTTGATCAGGGAATCCCTTGTTTGCTTCGCGCAGCGTTCGGGCTTTTTGGGAAACTTTGCCTTGTTTGGCGGTAACGGCATCGAGCTCAGGGTCCCAGTATTTTTCAGTCAATACCGCTGCAACGTTGCCTTTGAATTCAGGCATCGAAGCTGGAGCGGCCATCGCTTTGCGAAAATTGTCGTGAGTATTTTTGTAACGCACCGCACCACCGCTATATTTTTCGACAGGGCCACCTACTCCAAATACTCCAATCACAAATGGCATTTGCGGAGCGGAAAGATCTTTGCGTACATCGCGAATGAAGTGTGCCATGAGTTTGCTGTAAAGGTCGTAACCTCCTGGTTGGTCGCGAGTGGGGTAAACATTGCGGTTGACCATGTCATTCCAGCCTTGGAACCAAACGAAACCGGCCAGTTCATAACCCTGTTGGGGGTCGTATTCTGGGCAAATGCGTTTGGGGTCTTGGAGCACGCGTTTGACGTGTTTCATCATCATTTGGTAGTAACGGCCGGTGTTTTGTGCGACTTTGGTTTGGGCGTCTTCGATGTTAACACCCCGCTTGTTGAATGATTCCAATTCTGAGTCGTTGAATTGATAAGGGCCCGCGCTCGGGGAACGAAAGTCGTTATAGAGTGATTTGCCGCCCCACGCTGTTTTGATAATTAAAATTGGTTCGCCAAGCAGCTTTTGCATATAGATTCCAAACGTAAATTCTGGGCCGATCTTGCCTCCATCTTTTTGGGGGTCTCTCCTTGAGCCGTAGCCGGCGGTCAGCTTTCCAAAGCCTTCTCCGCCATCGCCTGATCCAGTGAAGTATGAAATCCAAACCTGGTCACAGACTTGGGGCGTTCCATTTGATGCGCGCATCTGCCGTAAAATTGGAGCGGTCTTGAGGTCCATGCCCAGATGATCAAATGAAGATATTTTGGCGTGTCCCTCCATGTTGGATTGACCCGCGAGGATGAACACCTTGAGCGGCTTGCTGGCGTTTTGCGCGAAAGCAGATGAACTTATGATTGAAATTAAAATAACAAGTAGCACATGAGCTGATGCAAGTTTCATGATCGTTCTTATTTGAATTTGATTTGAGATAGGGTTCGAGTTAGGTGATAAACATGAAAGCGGGCTGGTGTTCATCGTCAATGCCGGGTCTGGCAGATGCAATTTCTAGTTTGGGTTGGGATTGCGAATCAATGAGTCGTATCTTCGCTGGAAATAGCTCTAAGACTCAAGTGTTTCCGGGGATTTCGATTGAAGTAGGCCGAGATTTTCGGTGCCATACTAATTTCAATGACCGTTGGTAATCTTCAGTTACGCACTTTCAGTTATACACTTTAAGGAAACGGGTTTGCACACCAAACATTTTCTCTTTGGCAAAGTTGTCAGATGCGATCGGAATTTCTTCGTCCCCTTGACTCAAGTGGCTGGTGGTTGGCCCTATTTGATAAGGAAACTCAGTTGAAGCTCAGGCTGCGGTTGATTTAATGAGGAACGAGGAATCGAAAGTAATGTTGACTTGATGTTGATACAATGAGAGTGAGGCAACTAAAGGTGCCCGATAGATTTGTTGAGTTCAAGCCGAAATTAATGCTTGTCAAAATATGAAAAGTTCAACGCCGATGAAAACTATAGTTACTTTTTTGTTGACGCTCGTTGCGTTTGTAAACCAGCCTGTCGCCGCACAACAGGTCCTCGTCGAGGCCGAAAGTTTCGATGAGATGGGGGGGTGGAAATTAGATACGCAGTTTATTGACAATATGGGTTCGCCGTACTTGCTCGCTCATGGTCTCGGCAAGCCAGTCGCAGACGCTTCTACCGTCGTGACGTTTCCTCAAACAGGAGAATATCGAGTTTTCGTTCGGACCAAGGATTGGGTTGCCCGGTGGCAGGCGAAAGGGCAACCTGGCAAGTTCCAATTACTCGTGGATGGCAAACCACTTGCTGAGACCTTTGGCACGAAGGGGGCTGATTGGTTCTGGCATGACGGAGGCGTAGTTGACATTCGAAAGAAGCAAACTGTAATTTCGCTTCGCGATTTGACGGGCTTCGATGGTCGCTGTGATGCGGTGCTATTTACCCAAGAAGCCGGTCCACCACCGGGCATGTCGGAGGTGCTGCCTCAGTGGCGTCGCGCTTTGCTGGGGCTTCAAGAGGAGCCCACTGAAAAAGGTGGTTACGATTTGGTTGTTGTCGGTGGAGGCTATGCCGGCACGGCGGCCGCCTTGTCGGCGGCTCGAATGGGGTGCAAAGTCGCTTTTATTCAGAACCGCCCGGTGCTAGGTGGTAACGGCTCGAGTGAAGTGCGAGTCTGGGCAAAGGGCAATATCCGTCGCGGTAAATATCCTCGCCTTGGGGAAATTGTTGAAGAGTTTTGCGACCATGCGAAAAAATCGCCAGGTACCTATGAAGAGTTTGAGGATGTAAAAAAAGAACAGATCGTTCGGGCCGAGGAGAACATTGATCTTTTTCTGAATCATCACGCTTACAAAGTCGAGATGCAGGGGAATCAGATTGCAGCGGTCCACGTCTTTGACACTCGGTCCAGCGAGCGTAAACGGTTCGTAGGCAAACTGTTTTCCGACTGCACCGGGCATGGCACGATTGGTTTTTTAGCGAATGCCGATTGGGAGATGACACCTCAGGGTCGTATGGGAATGAGTAACATGTGGTCCTGGGCTGAGGCAGAGGGGCAGGCAGTCAAGTTTCCAGAAACACCGTGGGCCCTCGACCTTGAAATGCAGGACTTCCCCTACCCTCGCGATCATCATGGTCAGTGGTTTTGGGAAAGTGGTTTTGACAAAGATGCAATTGGAGATGCGGAGGGGATTCGTGATTGGAATCTGCGCGCAGTGTACGGAGCTTTTAATGCGATGAAGAACCGTGACGGGGCGGACAATCATCAGACGGCTTATCTGACTTGGATTGCTCATATTGGCGGCCCACGCGAATCACGCCGTTTGATGGGCGACGTTGTTTTGACCTCCGATGACATCACCACAAAACGTGATTTCAAAGACGGATGTGTACCGAGCACTTGGTCCATCGACTTACACTACCCCAAAGAACAATACGCGCAGAAATTTCCCGACAACCCGTTTATATCCAAAGCTGTCCACGACCGTCGAATTGACCGAAGTTTTGGCTTCCCAGTTCCCTACCGCTGTTTTTATTCTAGAAATATCGACAACCTGTTCATGACCGGGCGTAACATCAGCGTGACTCATGAGGCACTCGGGACAACTCGTGTAATGAAAACGTGTGGGATGATGGGCGAAGTCGTTGGGCGTGCCGCAAGCATCTGCAAAATTCGTCATTGTCTGCCGCGCGACGTTTACGAAAAGTACTGGCCAGAGATGGATGAATTGCTCGAGCTTCCCGGTAAAGCGTATCGGCGGACGGTCAATGGCAAGATGGTGATCCCCGCCGACAGCCTGGAGTTAGCCTCGGCGAACGGCGTGCGTACAGGGCTCAACCCCAGTCAGCTTGCCGGGATTGTGATTGATGATTTGGCAGCCAGTAAAACGGGGAGGTGGACGCGAGGCACGGGACTTAAGGGATACGTCAATCACGGATATCTGTACGCAAGTCCGGATTCAGGCTCAAGTATACGGTTCGCCGGAATCGTTCAAAAGAATGGAAATTATGATGTCCGAATTGCGTACCAACCGCACCCAAATCGAGGTGTGGAGGTTCCCGTAGTCGTGGAGGCTGGCGGGAAGACTTCGAACCTTCAGGTCAATATGAAGCTCAAGCCTGATCTCAAGGACGGTTTCTTTTCAGTCGGCAAATTTGAATTGAAGAGAGGTGATTCGGTTGTCGTCGTAATCTCGGCCAAAAACGCGGGGGGCACGATTCACGCTGATGCCGTTCAAATTGTTTCTCAGCAAGAACTCGAATCCGCCGAACGCGATCAGCAGGAAGAAGCTCAGAAAAAGCAAGCGGCACCTCAACTAGATCGAGGTAAAACACAAAGCAAATCTGTTTCAAGAAGGACGTTAATCTTCGAAGACGATTTTAACCGTAACGAATCACAAGAAGTTAAAGAAGAAATTGGTAATGGTTGGTCGACCGCGAGCAATAGACGTGCTGCTGGAAATAAACAAGTCGATCTTCGGGAGGGCGTTTTACATATTTTCAGGCATGAGGTGGCAGATCATGCCGTGTCGGTTCGGCATGACGCCGAGTTTGAAAATGGTGCAGTTGAATGTAAGTTCATGCTGGAGCACCCAAAGGATACCTTGGGTTTGAACTTCGCGGATTTGAAATGTAAGTCAGTTTGGGCTGGGCATCTTTTTAAAGTGAATGCCAGCGTGACAAAACTGGAAATTACAGATCTTAAGACCGGTTCGATGGACTTGGGGATTCGCCAGCAGCGTGTGGCAAAGAAGTCGACGCCAGAGTTAGAGCAAATCTTGAGATCAAAGGTTAAGAAATTTCCTGTCGACTTAAAAACCAACCAATGGTATTCGATGCTCGTCACCGTTACAGGGGATACAGTAATGTTGGAAATCGATGGACAGGCGGTTGGGAGGTTTTCTTCTCTAGGAATTGCCCATCCGACCAAGCGCATGCTTCGGGTGTCGGTTCCGCGGCAGGCTGTGATTGATGATTTGAAGATTTACTCAGTCGAGGATTAGTTGGGTTTTTCGTAGGTAGACGCAAAAAAGCGGGCATTTAGCCTGCGAAGGCGGTTCGTGACTCATGTTTCATCGATCGCCGTTCTCCAAGACGCATGTTAAAGCAGCTATGGCGGCCAAATGAAAGATATGAAAACGATACTATTGAGTCTGGTGATTGCCGTTGGGGGGACCTCGATGGTGAAGTCAGCAGATGAACCCCAAAGCCGGCCCAATATTTTATGGATCACCATCGAAGATTGGTCTCCTGATCTTTCATGCTACGGGACTGAGGGAATTGAAACTCCTCATGTCGACCAACTGGCGTCCGAGGGGATTCGATATAATCTCGCGTTTACAACTTCGCCGGTTTGTTCGACGTCGCGTTCAGCCATGATGACTGGATTTCATCAGAACTACATCCGCGCGAATCAACACCGCGAAACTAATAAACAGCCGTTGCCCCACGGGATCCAACCAATCCCGCACCTGTTTGAAGAGGCGGGCTACTTTACGGTGTTAATGAGTCGGAAAACTGATTGTAATTTTCTCCCCGATAATAAAGTTGAGTTATTCGAAGGTGAAGATTGGTCAGAGCGGGAGTTGGGGCAGCCATTTTTTGCGAGAATTACGTTCGGGGGAACGCATCGCAAATGGAACCGCGATCCTCAACGTCCGATCGACATCAAGGACGTTGCGCTCCCTCCCTACTATCCAGATACACCCTTTTTTCGCCGAGACTGGGCCAATGGGCTGGAGCAGATGCAACTTGTCGACCGTGAAATTGGTGAGTTGTTGCAACGGCTCAACGATGAAGGTTTAGCACACAATACGCTAGTGATTTTCATCGGTGACCATGGTCGCTGTCATATCCGTGGAAAGCAGTTCCTTTACGACGGCGGCACACGAATTCCGATGATTATGCGT
>JAQWLH010000137.1 GCA_029247405.1 Mariniblastus sp. | reverse complement strand
CGCTTGCTCGGGGAACCAATATCCAGTCGAAAATGGATTCGAGGATAGTTCCGGTGATCGTTCGAGCGCGTGCTGAGGAACCGTTGTTCCATCAAGACTTACGGCCTGAGCACGTTCGAGTATAGTTTTTTCGTTTTGAGCGAGCATCAAAGGTAATTGCCAGTTCATCGTATTCAATAACATCTAAAAAAGGGGTCGTCGAAAGTCGATCCAAATCAAGTGATCGCCAAGCCTCTCGAATCCGGTCAGCTTGAATTTCCAGTCGAGGGAGTTGTGCCGTTGGGTATCGGAATACCGGGATGGTTTTTAACTTCACTCTGGTTGTTGCGGCGAATAAACCAATAGGGAACCAAAGTGATTAACAATATCACGACAGTAATGATGGCTCCGATTCTCATCAAAGCCATGGCTTGAAATGTGTATTTTCCAGAGGAGGGATCGTAGAGGAAACAGCCTAAACCGTAACTCAGAATATTGATGGGTGAACCAATTTTACCCTCCGCCGCTTCGATTAAAGCCTTTTCAATCGTGTCAACGTTGTAGTCAAGCCCGTGGATGTAACGAACAATTTTTCCTTCGGGCGAGATCAGAATGAAGACGGGAGGATGAGAGAACAGTTTTTGAGCAGGGACATACTTGTATTCAAATCCACATATGTCGGTCAGCAACTCAATGTTCTTTCGCTTGCCGGTCAAGAAATGCCAGCCGTCCTCAGTGCCCGGTTTGTTGTACTGTTCGGTGTAGATTTGTTTTGACTTTCGAGCGCGAGAAGTTTGCTCGTTGGGATCGATGCTGACTGAGATGAACTGAAAGTCTTCCTCAATCTTAAAGTCAACTTCCCGGAGAGCGGATGTCATGTTCTCGAGTTGAACGCTACAAAGCTTGGGACAGTTTGAATAATTAAATGAAAGCATCACCGGTCGCTTACCATCGAAGTACCGACCGATTTCAACAAAGCGATTTTCTTCATCGGTGAATGTAATATCTTTGACAATGAATTCACCGGTTTGAGACCTGACACCAATATTTTTTCCGACATCTGGTTTTTCGTTGATGCGGTAAGGGTCGCTGTTGGAGGAACCTTCATCACTGTTCCCCTCAGAAGCGAGACCACTTTGGTCGGAATCTTGTGCCCAAGTAATTGGCGCACCCATTCCGAATCCAAGGATTGTGATAATCACAACGAGGAAGAAGTTTCGGATTGAAGGGTACGTATTGCTCATTGGTTCTTCATTTGGGTCTGGGGTTCGATTCCCCGTGACTAATTGCTTTTCCCATAGTTTGCGACAACTTTTTTCATCGCGTCATCTATCGAAGTCAGTCCCTCACCACCTACCAGCATTTCTTGCTGTTTTCGAATCTCTTTGACCGCCGGCATGTTTTCAGCTTTCGCCGAACGTTTTCTTAGGTAGCTGTTTTGCCAGTGGTAGCAGAGGCCTTGAACAAACATGATCGTGATCAAGGTGACGATCGCGGCAATGGCTCCGACCAATACAATAACCGGCGTATTGATGTCGTCGTAACTTGGCGGTTCGCCATGTCCGTGTCCGTCATGAACTTCGTTGGCTGTTGTCTCTGTCATCGTATTCTTTGAGTTTGATATTAGTGTTTCGTGTGAATCGTTTTAGGCAAGCGGATTAATGAACTTCATGGTTCAAAGCTTCACCTAACCGCGGATCCTTCAGCGGAACAAGTGGACGATTACGTGTGATCAAGCAGAACAGTGCAATGTAAACGGCAATCATTCCAACCATGCCAGCCAAGCCTTGCAGAATCCCAGTTCCAGACAGTGTGAACGTGTTATGGTGCGGGTCCATTTGCGGCATGATGATCCAATAGTGATCCACCCAGTGCATCACCAAAATGAAGATGGCCGATATCGTCAGTATTGTTTTGTTTCGTCGCAGTCCACGTCCCATGAGTAAAAAGAACGGGATGAACAGGTGACCGACCAAGAGAATCAGTGAAAATCCTTTCCAGCCTGCCTGATTAATCCGCAGGTCATACCAGAACGTTTCTTCTGGAATGTTCGCGTACCAGATCAGCAAGAATTGGCTGAACGCGATGTAGCCCCAGAAAATCACAAATCCTTGCATCAATTTGCCAAGATCATGATAGTGTTCCGTGGTGATTTCGTCCGTGACACGACCCGTTCTCTGAAGCCACAAAGCTGTCAACATGATGGTTGATAAAGCGGCCAGGAAGGAACCGGCAAAAAAGTAAACCGGGAACATCGTGCTAAACCAAAGCGGAGACAACGACATTTCCAAGTCGAAAGAAGCAAACGTGATAGATGCTGCAAACAGGATCATGAACGGTGCCGAGAAGGCCTGCATTTTTGCGGTGAGTGCTTTTTCTCCTGTTTGATCCTGCTTCAACGAGTTGCTCAAAAAGAACCAAGCCATCCCGCCCCAGATCAAAAAGTAAGCAATGATTCGGGCGGTGAAGAAACCTTTATTTAAAAAAGCGGCCTTTAATTGTTCTAATGGAGGACGCTCGGAAACTGCTGATCCAGCAAGGGCTGCGATCTGAGCGTCGGCCTCAGGTGTTCCACCATGGATGGTGAATCCCGGAACATTCCAAGAATAGATAACGTCAGAACCTGAAATCACCGTCATCAAGATGGGCAAAAACAGAATCAACAATGGCAAACTAACCATGGCGTACAACTCAGCGATGCGTCGAACGGTCGCTGACCAACCGGCTCGGGTCAGGTGCATGATCGTCACAAAAAACAGGCATCCCAACGAGATTGAAAGGACGTAGCAAAAGCTCACCAGGTAGTTAAACATGAAGGATTCCATGCTTCCACCCCCGAGAAAAAAGGAGGCTCCAATTCCAATCGCACCAACAATGAGGGCAACAGGAATGGTTCGCAAATAGCCTTCGTTGAGCGAAGTGATCGGCGAGGTAATTTTTGCTGGTCGAGTATTATGCATTTCAGATCTAAATTCGTTTTGGCCTTGAGCGGCAATCTGATAACTGTTTCGTTGGTCTTGTTCGCTTGGTCTGGTGGGTGTTGATCAGGGGGTTGGTTTAGCCCCGTCATCAACAGTTTTTTTGTCTCCGGCAGAAGCGGCACCGGGTGGCTTTATCCCCGTCTCTTGAAGCGCTTTGACATAAGCCACAATCGCCCAGCGATCCTCAGGTGGGATTTGTGCTTTGTAGGGCCCCATGGTGTTACGGCCGTTGGTAATCGTATCGAAAATACGACCGACTGGGTTCTTCGCGGCGTCTTTGACAACGGGATCGTGAAGTGATTTTGCGGTAGTCCAAGTCGCTTTTGATGTGGCGGCTAAAGCAAGGGCTCGTTGGTTGACCAAGCCGTCGCCGTTTCCGGAATATCCGTGACAAACAGAGCAGTAAATGTTGAACCGATTTTGGCCGCGAGCCAGAAGCTCTGCGTCGACGGTGATGCCCGCAGGAAATTCGCTGATGTACTGATTAAGGTCTTCTTCAGCGACGGCCGAAGCTTGATCTTGCGAAGCTCCAAGGCTTGTTCTTACTGAGCCAGTCTGAGTTGTCACGGCAACGGCAGGTTTGTAACCGTTCTTGATTCCACGATACATCTCCGAGTCGGCTTCAAGATTGCCCCAAGAAACGGAACCATTTACCGGAGCACGCATGGCACGCTCGTCGAGAAACAATGGTTTTTCACCGACCATTTCAGGACCCAGCGTTTGCGTCTTAAACTTTTCTTGCCAGTCCATATCAGGCATGAAATGCAGTCGTGGTGCGCGATTCACCATGCCCATTGACCGGAAAATAATGACCGGCGGAAGGAACATTAAAAGAGCTCCCATGAGAACGACCAACCGCAGCCAACTTGGCAAGGCATGATCATTGAGATTCTGCCGACATTCTTCAATGGCGACCGAACCCCACTGGTTCATTTGATCTTCTGTCGAAGAACGATTGAATTTCTCATCCACCGCTTCGATCATCAAAAAGAATTTGTCGTTGGTGGCTCGTTTGAATCGAGAAATTCGATGAAGTGGGTTAGAAAACAAAGGTAACTTGTTCAAAATCCACATTCCAAAGAAAGTTGCGAACGCACTCGAAAGTACGATGACTTCAAAGGTAACGGGAATGTTGGCGGGAAGGCTGAAGTAAGGCTTGCCGCCGATCTTGAATGGGTAACCTGGGAATGCGGGAGAGAAGGTTCCCGAATCCGAGTTGGTATACCACTGCATTCCAAGTCCGAGAACCACTGCGCCGATCGCGACGCTCAGCACAATAAACGGAAGGATGGTCCGCTTAATGCCAATTGCCGGGTCAATCCCGTGCACCGGAAACGGCGAGTACGCATCCATTTTGGTATAGCCCGCTTCTCGAGCCTGATTGCACGCTTGCACAAGCGAATCCGGGTCATCAAATTGCGCGAGCAATCCAACAAGCTTGGTGTTTTCGTTTGTGTTGGTTGTATTTTCTTCAGCCATGATTCTTAAGTCTTATTAAGTGAACGGAAACGATCCGTCTTTTGTTTCTTTTCAATTCTTTTTAGTGATGGTTGTCATGTCCATGCGGCATCACGCCTTTGACTTCCGCGATCGCAATGACCGGCAAGAAGCGGCAAAATAACGTGAACATCGTGAAGAACAATCCGAAACTTCCAATCAACATCAACAGGTCGATCCAAGTTGGATGGAAATAAGCCCAACTTGAGGGTTGGAAATCCCG
This sequence comes from Mariniblastus sp., assembly GCA_029247405.1. GTDB lineage: Bacteria > Planctomycetota > Planctomycetia > Pirellulales > Pirellulaceae > Mariniblastus. The sequence continues at coordinate 21,925 of JAQWLH010000137.1, read as the reverse complement.
GCACAACGATGTGATCGTGATCACAAATCGCTCAAACCACATTCCGATATTCACGAACACACAAATGATCACCATGAACCAAGGCGTTGTTCGACACCACTTGAACCAGAACACTTGAGGAATCAGCACGTTGCAGCTGACCATGATCCAGTAAGCCCACCAGTAGTTACCAAAGGCTCGGTTGTAGAAAGCGAATCCTTCCCATGGAACACCAGAGTACCAAGCAATAAAGAACTCGATTCCATAGGCGGTACCTACCATCATGCCTGTGGCCATGATGATTTTGTTCATATTCTCGAGGTGTCGCAGCGTGATCAGTTTTTCCAAGCCGTAAATTTTTCGAACTGGAACCAACAACGTGACAACCATCGCAAAACCACTGAAGATCGCACCGGCCACAAAGTACGGTGGGAAAATGGTCGTATGCCAACCCGGAACCTGTGAAACCGCAAAGTCAAAACTAACGATCGTGTGGACCGACAAAACCAATGGTGTCGCCAGGGCTGCCAAGATGGTGTAAGCGATTTCGTAACGGTGCCAGTTGCGGGCCGAACCCGTCCAACCCAGAGACAACAAGCCGTAAACGATCTTGCCGATTCTCGATTTACAGCGATCGCGGAAGGTTGCGATGTCGGGAACCATCCCCATGTACCAAAAGAGTACCGAGACGGTTGCGTAGGTTGAAACTGCAAAAACGTCCCACAACAACGGACTGCGAAAGTTAGGCCACATTGCCAAATGTTCGGTGGGGACCGGGAACAGCCAATAAAACGCCCAGACGCGACCAATGTGAACACCCGGGAAAAGACCGGCACACATGACCGCAAAAATTGTCATCGCTTCAGCAGCGCGGTTGATACTTGTTCGCCAGTTCTGGCGGAACAAGAACAAAATTGCCGAGATAAGCGTGCCTGCATGGCCGATACCCACCCAGAATACGAAGTTAACAATTGGCCAACCCCAGTAGGCCGGATTGTTATTGCCCCAAACGCCCACCCCTTTCATGACTAGGTGACCGACGCAAGCCCCGAGGACTGCTAACAGTGATAAGGCGATGCCGAGGGTAAGCCACCATATTTTGGGAGATTTTTCGTTTTCCCAAATGTTGCAAACCGTGTCCGTTACACCGGCGTAATCCAGGCCGCCAAGCACCAACGGCGAGCGTTCTGCTGCATCGTCGTGCGTGTTGTCCAAGGAAGGATTGACCGTAGCCATTTATCAAATCTCGTTATCTAGGTTTTGGTTTTTTGTTTGGGTGGCCAAGAAAAATCTCAGCCGCTGTCTGTTGGAACTTTCGTTCCTAGTTATCTTTGGCTGCTTCTTGTTTCGTTTTAGCTTGCCCAGATGCCGTGCCTTCAGTTTTCATGTTGGCTTGAGCGTGTTCGGGGTCAACGCTGGTCGAACCGTGGCCCGGCACTGAATGTCGATCGTCGCGGTCAATCAATGCGGGATGAACGTTACGCACGCGAGCCAAGTATTGAGTTCGCGGACGGTTATTTAAATCTTCCAGCATCGAGTAAGCTCGAGGGTTGGCATGGGCTTTGGCAACATCGCTCTCTGCGTTGTGAAGATCACCAAATTTGATCGCTTGAGTTGGGCAAGCATCCTGACAAGCGGTCGTTATTTCGTTTGCACCAATTTCTCGCTCTTCAACTCTCGCTTTAATTTTTGTGTTCTGAATTCGCTGCACGCAATAAGAACATTTTTCCATCACCCCTCGGCTGCGAATGGTGACTTCGGGATTCATCATCAAGTTCTGGAGGTGTCGATCGCCAGAAGGTAATTTGTCCGCCCCAGGGTACTTCAACAGCGTCACCGCGTCGCTGTAGTTGAAGTAGTTGAAGCGACGAACCTTGTAAGGGCAGTTGTTTCCGCAGTACCTTGTGCCGATACAGCGGTTGTAAACCATGTCATTGAGGCCCTCGTGGCTGTGAACTGTGGCAGCGACGGGACAAACCGTTTCGCAAGGCGCGTTTTCGCAATGATGGCAAGCAACAGGTTGTTGGATGATGATCTTGTCATCGTCCTTGGCATCCTCGGTGTAGAGGTGGTCACCGTAATAACGGTCAATGCGAATCCATTGCATCTCGCGACCACGCCACACTTCTTCTTTACCCACGACCGGCACATTGTTTTCTGCCTGACAAGACATCACGCAAGAATTGCAACCAATACATTTGTTCAGATCAATCGACATCCCCCAAACGTTGGCGTAGGTCGTTGGGTTGTTGTTGTCATCTTCAAGGTTCTTGTAGTCTTCTCGCGAGCCTTTGGTCAGATCGAATAACTCATGATGTGAGTGAAATCCACCAGGCCAATTTGCCTCATGGCCGGCGTGGCCGTGGTCATCGGATGCATCGTCGTCCGCTTTTGCGACATAGCTAACTTGGTTGATGATTGGTAACTGGCCGTTTTTTCCAATGGCATTTGACCGCTTTGGCTTTGGAGCCACCTCAGCGTGGTCGGTTGGATGGTGAGACTCAAAAGCCTTATAGCTTTCAAAAGTTCCCTCACGGATCAGAGCACTTCGCTCCGATTCTGTTTTGGTTTCGTCACGAAACATGCGGGCTTGGATTTCATCACGACCCGTTTTGTCGATCGTCCATGGCTCTTGAACCAACGCCAGCTTGTATCTTGTACCTGTCGGATTGGCATCACCGCTAGATATTGGGGCGACCAACCATTGATCTGCACTTCGAATCGAATTCACGTCGAAACCGACTGGATCAACGCCGAGAGACACCTCGCCACCCACCCGGCCGGCGCTAGTTCGGCCATAGCCAAGTTCTAACGAGATTGTTCCGTCGGCTTGCCCCGGTTGAATCGCGATTGGAATCTTTAAAGTCTCGCCATTGAGTGCGATCGTCATGATGGTGGTGCGTGATTTACTCGACATGCCGCTTTGGGTGACATCCAAAGCTTTGGCCGTTCTTGGACTGACCGAGGCAACATTGTCCCATGCGATTTTGGTGAACAAGTCCGGCAGTTCTTGAAGCCAGGCATTATTGGCAAATCGCCCATCATAAACGGAGTTGCTGGTCGCGAAGACAACTTCGTAAGTGCTTTTGTCCCAAGGTTCACGCCAAGCTTCATCGGCAGCAATGGAGGGAGCCGGATTCGCGGTGGCCGATACCGACTCTGAAGCGGTTCCACTGACAAAGCCGTTGTGAACTGATTCCTTCCAAGCAGCCTTATCCAAGCCGTGGGTCGCGCTGACAATTGCTTGACCTTCGGTCACTTCGCTACCCATCAGCACAGCTAGAGTTTCGATTTCAGATTTACCGTCGAACAAAGGATTAATCAGCGGCTGACCAATCAGCACGGAACCATTGTTCGAAAACCCGTCTTTCCAGACTTCCAGCGGATGAGCTGCGTTACTGACATGTTTACAAGCTAAACTCGTCTCATTCTTGTAGACCGAAACATGCAGCGTATCAACTTTGCCTAATACCTCACCGAGCTTCAGCGATCGAGGAGCGGTGAAAACAGGGTTACCGCCAAGCACAATGACCTTCTCAAATGCGCCGCTGGAAACCTGTTTCGCAAAATCTTTGATCGAATCAAGTGAATTTGGCCGAGCAGGATCAGGCAGTTTGGCGAACGTGATCGTTTTGTTATTGTTGCCCAATTTTTCATTGAGACTGTGAACCAACGCATGAACCGCGGCGGATTGTTTCTCGCCCGCAACGATGATTCCCTTGCCTTTGTTATCCTTGTGGTTCAAGTCAGAAGCCATCGCAGCCAGAACTTTCTGGCGGTACGGAAGCGATTCATCAACGTGGCCGGATCCATCGTCAGCGGCGATTGCGGCAGCCAAGGCAGCGACGAATCCTGGGATTTTTGAACTTGGAACTGAGATGCGGTGATCCGCGGCGGCACCCGTCGTGGTGTACTGACTTTCGACCGAGTACAGGCGACTCATGTGCCCGTGGTCGGCGTCGCGCCCTTTGGTGAAGGCAAGCGAATTCGCAATCGCACCCGTATTGTGCAACAGAGGGTCGGCATCCAGAGTGACAATCACCGCTGCCTCATCGAATTTGTAATGGGCACGATGAGCGGTGCCAAAAGCCAGCTTACTGCCAGCACGCGTGTTGTCGTCTGAAATTGCAGCGAATGAAAACCAAGACCCGCCTTTGCTGATGAATTCCTGTTGCAATCGCCTCAATGATGGCGATGCAGTTGGTTCAGCGAGAATCGCCACTTTGCTCAAATCGGTAGGTAGCTTGAAACTGCCCACTAAATCATCCCACGTGACTTCCTGACCACCTGATAGTGGAGTACGCAAACGATCAGGATCATAAAACTCCAATAGCTGGGCTTGAGAAAAAGCCGATGAAGCCCCCATTGAATCCGGGTGCTTCGGGTTGCCATCGAGTTTGATCGGCCGACCATCGTAGTTGGTTGCAAGCAAAGGCTGTGCGACTCCCCCCAGTTCGGTCATCGTGGCAAATTTTTGCGGAATTCCAGGTACTCGATTCTGAGGTCGAAATGCGAACGGAGCAATTTGCTCTTCTTGGTATCGACAACCTGACATTCCGCCCAACGCGAGAGAAGCGCCCATGACCTGCAACCATCGACGCCTCGAAAAACCGTCGTCGTTGTGGTTCTCAATCGCGGTGCCAAAGTCGCGCTCAATCGCTTCTTTGAACTCAGGTAAGTTTTCCAACTGCTCTGAGTCGATCGGTTGATTTTTGTTTGGATTGTTGCGTGGTTTGTTCATTCTGGATCTTCAGATAATTTCGCTGTTTCAAGCTCGTGAGAACCGAGGTCGAAAAGTCACTTCGGGAGTTTGTATTAAAAAAGCCGTATCCCTAACGGTGACACGTTGAGCAACTGATGTTTGGTTTTGCGTTAAGCTCGTCTTTCCATTGACTGCCGTAGTGTTCTCCATAAGCATCCGTGCCGACTTTGAGGGGATTTCCCTGATCGTCTTCAGGGACAAAATCAAGTTGGGTTACCAAAGCTGGATCGCGCAGATGGTTCTCAGGTTTCCGATGACAGTCGAGGCACCATTTCATCGAAAGCGGCTCGACCTGAGTCACGACTTCCATTTTGTCAATTCGACCATGACAGGAAACACAACTAACGCCTCGGTTGACATGAGCCGCGTGATTGAAATAAACAAAGTCCGGTAAGTCATGGACACGCTCCCACAAAACTGGCTCGCCGGTCTCAAGGCTTTCGCGAATAGGACGAAGCGTATCGTTTTCAGGGTGAATGATTCCCAAGTCTCTCTCGCCCATCGTTGTGCGATTGCCGCCGTGGCAGTTACCACAAGTCGCCGTTGCCGGAATGGCAGCATGACCGGCTCGCTCAACCGTGTTGTGGCAATAACGACAATCGAGCTTCAATTGCCCAGCGTGCAACTTGTGGCTAAAAGGCACGGGTTGCTTTGGCTGATGGCCGACGTTGACAATCGTTGGATGGATCGAGGCGAACAAACAGGTCGCTAGATAACCACCCACAGCAGCAGCCGTAGCGGCAGCAACGAGAGTAAATTTGTTCACCCATGTCGGGAAATGAAACTCTTGCATCAGTTCACCAAGTCACCAACGCGAATAAAAAAGCGTTCGTGTATATAAAGGAAACGAAGATCGAAATTGTGGCGCAAATTCACTGTTTACATGAACTGCTAAGCCATACTTATCGTTTATTTAACTGCAGAATCTAAAACAAACTCACCCGAGGGTCGACGTGTAAAAACGTCGCAGTTCTATTGGGGGGGTTTAATTAAACGAAATCCCGTAGATTTAACGGTTTCCTCGCTTATGGATTTGGCGATTGTGCGGGTAACTGACCGGAAACGCACATTCAAACACGCGATCGGTTTTTTGGCCCAAGGACTGGGTGTTTCGGTGTAAAACCCGTGCAAAACTATGAATCGGCCGTAATGACCAAAATTTTACCGATACACTGAATGATTCGACGCCATTCTGATGCTTCATTGATTCCCTCCACAACTTTCGGAACAAAAGTGATAGATCAAAACACTTTACCCTCGAGAAAATCAGTTGGTTTTTTGTGTAAACCCCCCAAAGTCTCACCTAGTCGGCGGTTTGGCGAGGCATCAGTTCGGTTTTTAACAATCGCGAAGATGATGCTGGTAGTTGTCGTCTTGGTTTCTCAATTGACCGGCTGCAAAAGAAAAGAGTCAGCTCCCGCAGTCACGGTCTACAGCAGCCCTGATGAAAAGCTGGTCGCGGATTTGATCAAGGCGGAAGACCTGATCCTTGATTTGACACCAAGACTCGGCCAACTGGCGACTTGGTTCCAAGAGGATTCGAGCGGCCATTCGGAATCGCTGTCAGAACATCTTGCTCAGGCCGGTCAAGTCATTGGGCTTCAATCCCTCGACCCAGAAACAATTTTTCATAAGGAATCATCGGAGCCTGAGTTTCTTGAAATTGCTCATTGGCCGATCGCCGAGACAGCGACCAGCCAAGCGACTGACCCTTGGGAGGCATCCAAAAAACTAGGCGTCGTTTGGGATACGATGAAATTCGGTGTCGTCTCGGGCGACTTCATCAATGAGACACAGAACGAAATTTCACTCCACACCAAAGTCGAGGCGCACGGTGCGGCGAAATCAGGCGGTGGTGTGTACGGTATGAAGGCTCATCAGGAATTGGTTTTCAAGCTGATGGGTGAGAATTGGGAATTGGCTAAATGGATTCAGGAAGACTTTTTTGTTGAGCGCAGTTCGAACGCCCTGTTTCGTGAGGTCCTAGCCGACGTGTTGCTCGACAAAGAGACATTAAAAAAAGCTCAGCGGTCGTACAAAGATGAAATCCTCGTTAAATCTTCCAAGCGAAATAAACTCACACTTCCAGCGCCTGAACACTCAAAGTGGTCTGGCCTGACATCAAATCACATTTTTCCTTCGGTTTCAGTTGTTGACTACAACAATGACGGATTGGATGACATGTTTCTGACGGCTCGGTGGGGGCCGACTCAGATGTTAGAGAATCAGGGCGACGGAACCTTTGTGGATGTGGCCAAAGAAATTGGTTTGTACCAAGAGTTTCTTGTGAATTGTGTCTTGTTTGTGGACCTCGATAACGATGGCGACAAGGATGCGATGATGGGACGCCCAATGGAGCCGGCTCTCTACTTTCGTAATGATGAAGGAATGTTCAAGAACGTCACCAAGACCCACTCGGACCTCGGGAGGCAGTTCTTTATCAGTGGTATTTCCGCAACGGATGTGAATCGCGATGGCTTGATTGATCTGTACCTGAGCAACTACCCCCCGTTGAACAAAGTCGATGCACAATTTGAAAACGACTTCCTGTTTGGCGAAGAGAAAAAAATCTATCTCAAGAAACGTGAATCCAGTAACCGCTGGTTTGATTTGGCTGGTTCATCCAATGTGTTGTTAATGAATCGGGGCGAAGGCAAACTCGAACGTGTCCCGCTGGATGAAAATCTGTCTCAGTGGCACCGTTCATTTCAAGCGGTTTGGTCTGACATTGATAACGATGGCGATGACGATTTGTATGTGTGTAATGACTTTGCACCCGACGCCCTGCTGCGAAACGACACTCCCCGCGGTGCGGCTCAGCCGATTTTTGTGGACGTCACGGATGACCTGCTCCAGGGGGGGGTGTTGGGTTCAGCGATGGGGGCCTCGTGGGGTGATTTCGATCGTGATGGGGATTTGGATCTTTACGTATCCAATATGTTTTCCAAAGCAGGCAACCGAATCATTGATGTCGTCGGAGATGTTGACCCACGAATGAAAGCGTCCTCAGCAGGTAATTTTCTGTTTGAAAATAATGATGGGGTGTTCAATCAGATTGCCGGACAGCAGGACAAGCAATTTAAGATTGACCGTGTCGGGTGGTCTTACGGGGGTCAGTGGGCGGACTTTAACAACGATGGTGAGTTAGATCTCTACGTGCCGAGTGGGTTTTACACCGCGCCACCAGAGATTGCTGCCGAGGTCGATTTGTGATCGTGCCTCTGGCGCTCGGTCGTGCGCGAAGATCCAACGAAGTCAAAAGATTTCGAAAATATCAAACTTTGGGATGATCAAAAATACTACGAAGTACTGCTGGTCCCACAGCATGCGGATCCCAATGGAAGAACGCTTCCCAAATGGGGCTTCAAAAGCAATTCACTCAGTGGTCGCGAACGAAATCGAATGTTTCTTCGCTGGGGAGACAATTATGCGGACGTGACACTCGTTAGCGGTGCGGACGACATGGCGGATGGCCGCTCGTTTGGACTGATTGATTTTGACCAAGATGGATGGACCGATATCGCGTTGATGACCCTCAACGCACCAAGGTTCAAGCTCTATCGAAACGAAATGAGCAAACATAACCCTGGCAACAAACCGTTTCGATTCAAGCTGGTCGGCGGGCAGAATGGGTCTACGTCTTCGCTGGAGTTCAGCAACCGTGATGCAATCGGAGCTCGAATTTTATTGACGTTCGAATCAGGCAAAAAGGTCATGATGCAAAAACAGCGAGGCGAAGGGTTTGCAAGTCAAAATTCAGAAACACTTTCGATTGGAATTCCAAGTGGCGATTCGGTAGCTCGCCTTGAGATCCGCTGGCCTAGCGGAAAGTTGAGCGTGGTTGAGTCTCCTGACAATTCAAAGGTTTGCCAGATTGATGAGACAACAGCCGATTGATGTTGATCTGCCGGCGTGATTGATTGTTAGGGTTCTGTTTCAATCCGTCAGATGAGATGCGTCGCCGAGTGCGGGTGATCTAGGTCGCATTTGGCAGTCATTCAAGGACGTGAATTAACACCAGTCGACATGATAATCGCTGTTTATTTTCTGTTTTAATTGAGTCCGCCAATTTTTTGAGGGATTAAGGAGTTGATCCTTTAATGCGAACGAGTTTTTTTCCGGTTCGCACGACCAAATCATTTCCGACCAACACGGGGCTGGCCATGATGGGTGAATCAAATGTTTGCGAACCGATGGTTTCGAGATCGGATGAACATTTCATGATCGTCATTTTGCCTTCACGGCTGCCGAGGTAAAGGTTGCCGCCGGCCAGTAAGGGAGAAGCTGAAAAGTTGCCACCGACGCGGCCTCGGTTGAGCTCTTCGCCTGTTTTCGCATCCAGGCAGGACATGATGCCTCTGTCAGAGATTGCAAAAATTCTCCCGCTGTTGGCGATGAAACTGGGCATCGTTGGAGCATTGTTTTTGCGCCAAACAACATTCGTTGTTGTGATGTCGCCCGTTCCTCTTGGATCCACCGCGACGAATTCAGGACGGGTGTAGCCAGTTGAAAAAATAACTAAACCTGATTCGTAAACTGGCATCGGAGTGACCGAGAATCCTTTGCCATGATCGACTCGCCAGATTTCATTACCCGTGGCGGGGTCGTAGCTGGCAATCCATTGGGCTCCCGGAATGATGGCTTGTCTTTGTCCCTCCACTTCGATTATCAGCGGTGTGCAATAAGCTTTGCGAAATTCACCGTCGTTTGCGCGAATGGGGGGCCGATTCGTTTTCCATAATTGATCGCCGGTGTCGAGATTGACGCCGACGATAAACTGTTTGTCGGTTCCATCGCAAACGATGATCGCGGTCTTGTCCACGATCACAGGCGAACTGCCGGGCCCAACACTGTGTTTGACGACGAATTCTTTTTTCCAGATTTCTTTTCCAGATTTCTCGTCGAGACACCAAGTCCCATAGTTGCCAAAATGACAAATGACTTTGCCGTCTTTGATTGCTGGTGTGGGTGACGCGTAAGAATTCAACGGGTTGATCGCTTTGGGGTCATCAAACGAAGAAAGTTTGATGTTGTGAATGATCGTTCCTGAATCGAGATTGACGCAGATGGCATGCAGATCGAGGGTGGAGGCCATGGTTTTAATCTGAGCCATCCGATCGCCCGCCAATTTCTTTTCGATTTCTTCCCGGCTCATGGGTGTCGAAATCGCGGTGGTCATCCAGGCCCGATTGCTTTCGTAAACGGGGGAAGACCAACCCGTTCCAGGGATTGCAGTTTCCCAAGCCAGTTTTTCCACGTTCCATTGTGTCGGTGGCTTGGCCGACTTGAGGGCAGTTCCATCTCCTGCATTACCACGGAACTGAGTCCATTGGCTCGCTGGTTTATCTTGTGCGTTGGCCGCCGCAAGCCCAAGAATCATTGTTAGGAAAACGAAGCAGTTAGTTTTTGTAATCATATTTGGCGTCAGTCAATATTGTTTTTTCGGGAGTCCAACAGATGAAGCGAAAGGTTGGAAAAAAATTGAATGAGAATTTTTTTCCTGGTCAATTGAATTTCTAATAGACGGTTTTGGGTTGTGCTTTCGCTGATTGTAGTCGACCAGCAACGTGGGGCCGGGTTAGGCGACGATTTTAGTCTGTCATAACATAAGTTTGAAAGGAAGCTTGAGCACCGACTGATTTCTAACTCTTGCGTGGGGCTTTGCTAGAATTTGATTCATTGTTTAGCCAGAGCCTATCTTGGATCGCTTAGGGAGCGTTCTTTTTTAGCTTTCGCTGCAAAGTTCGTCTCGGGATATCAAGTCGCCGAGCAGCTTCTGAAATATTCCCACCTGAATCGGCAAGCACCCGCTGAATGTGCTCCCACTGAGCTTCAGCCAATGAAGGTGGCGGAAAATCGGGAGTTGGTGAGGGGCCTTCTTCGAACGCGGCGAGAACTTGGTCCGCATCCGCCGGTTTGGTGATGTAGCCGACAGCACCGAGTTTGACGGCTTCGACGGCATTGGTGATGCTGCCATAGCCTGTCAGGATTAAGCATTTGGTTTCGGGTGAGGCAGTTCGGATTTCGCGGAGGACATCAAGTCCCGAGTGACCTGGCATTTTTAAATCTAAAACGGCCCGGTTCGGTTGATGCGTCCTCGCGTGCATGATCGCTTGCTCAAACCCTTCGGCGGCATAAACAATCCAGCCTCTTCGAACAAAAGATTTTTCCAGTCGCATGCGGAGGACTTCGTCATCATCGACAACTAATATTGTTTGATCTAGCATCCGCAATCTCCGCAGCGAAAAACGCTTTCCTTTTGTGACTTGTTCCTTGCCTAAGTATAGCACTTTGTTTTTGGATTCATACGATCTGGTCGGACCCGGGGCCTCGGCTTGCTTGTGCTGTCTTTTGATTCTGTCATTTTATTGCTCTCTGTCGACGAGGCCGGATCAGAGCTTGATTCGATCGCATTGGAAGCTGTTAGAGCGGAGAGAGAAATTTCGTCGATGAAAAAGCATCTCAAAGACGGATGTCGTCATCCGGGAGCGGAGTTGGTTCTCAAAAAGCGGTTTTGTTTAATCTTTTTGAGCCTCTATTATCTTTCAGCCAATGCGGTTGAGAATTCGCATGATGATGCTGATTGAAGAAGACGCGTCAAAGTACAAATTGAAGAGCTCAATCAAAAATTACTTGGAATCACAGACAAAGCTGGTTGCCCCCTGTTTTTCTGATCGCTGTATCTAGGCGATCAGCGTAAGATGCATGGCGATTGAATCAAAGAGTGATGGACATCATGCCAAAGAAAACACTAAAACCTGTAACCTACACTGATCACAAGGGTCGATTACGCTGGCATTGCAACGATGAGCTAGGCGAAAAACTTAAACAGCTCTACAACTTTCTCATCATTGGGAATTATGAGGAAAGCCACGCCGCACGATATCCTCGATTGGCGCATTCCATCTCGCGACATCCAGAATCAGTTCTGCAGATGAAAAAAGAGGATCGCTTACGAGAGTTGGCGGGCGTTTCGGAAACGATCTCGACCATCATTTCCGAACTGCTTGAAACAGGCACTTGCAAAAAAATGGAGGAAGGCGATGAGTTTTTTGATCCGCCTCCCAAGTCCGTTCTGGAGTTAACCAAAATCCCTCGTCTTGGCGCTAAAACCGCCCGTACGATTTATCAAGATCACGGAATTGAAAGTTTAAAGGGACTTGAACAAGCGCTCGCGGAGGGCAGTCTCGGCCACATCAAGGGCATCGGCAAAGGGATGGTCGCAACCATCGAAAAGCACCTTGCGTCGATCAAATAAAATCGGTTTAAAACAGCGATCTGCGGCGCATCAGATATTTAATTCGTAAATCATTCCATCGACCTTTATTTTTCGTCGCTGAGATTTGCTGGGCCAAGCAGGATTGGACATTTTAGCGCGCCATTGCTCGTAGTCTTTTTCCAATTCTTGGATGATGCCGGGGTGAGAAGTCGCCAGGTTTGTTTTTTCGCCAACGTCGTTTGCCAAATTAAAAAGCCAGACATTTTCGTGCGACTTCACAAGCTTCCAATCTCCTTTTCGAACGGCAATGTTGGGTCCATTGCTCCAGAATAGTTGTTCATGAGGTGACTTCTTTGAATTGCCTTTGATGAACGGTGCGAGATCGGTCCCATCAAGTTCGATTGAATCGGGCAGCTCAATACCCGCAGCCCCGCAGAGCGTCGGGAAAATATCCAATGCACTGGTAGTCCCCTCGATGACGGAGTTTGCTGTCGCGACACCAGGCCATTTAATTACCATTGGCACTCGAATTCCGCCTTCAAAAAGAAATAGCTTGCCGAGCTTCAGTGGGCTGTTGCTTTGAACACCTGTGTAGATTGGTCCGCCATTGTCATTAAGAAAAACGATGACTGTGTTTTCAGTTAGGCCGCTGTCATCAATGGCTTTCACGATTGACCCCACCGCATCATCCATTGCACTGGTCATCGCGTTATAGTCACGCTGTTTCTTGTTTGTTTCATTGGGAAATCGGTCCTGATATTTCTTGGTTGCCTCGATCGGGGTATGAACTGCATTAAATGGGACGTAGGCGAAAAAAGGCTGGTCTTTTTTTGCCTGAATGAATTGGACTGTTTCACGTGCAATTGCGTCCGTCAGGTACTCTTTTTCGGTGAGTGGTTTGTGCCCGCGCATGATGGTTGTGTGAATTGGCTCTTGAGTTTTTGCCGGAAAAAACGAGTGGGCTCCCGCAAGGAAGCCATAGAATTCGTCGAAGCCACGCGCTTGGGGATGAAGATGATTTTGCGTTCCCAGATGCCATTTACCGAACATCCCTGTCGCGTATCCGGCTGATTGAAAAACCTCCGCGATGGTCAAGGCAGCAGGGTCGAGTCCGCGATGAAGCCGATGCGTGATTGCGGCACCGGCTGTATTGAACTCAAAGCCGAATCGTTGCTGATAACGACCCGATAACAAGCCTGCCCGCGAAGGGCTACAAGAAGCTGCTGTCACATAAGCGTTGGAAAACCGAACGCCGTTTTGACCGAGCGCGTCAATATTGGGCGTCGGTATAGATTTTGATCCATACAGACCAAGATCCGCGTATCCTAAATCGTCTGATAAGATAACGACAATATTAGGCGGGCGCTTTTGGCGACCAGCAATTCTGGCAATCGACTCACGCAGTTTTTGTTTAACCCCGATTGTCCGAGGGTCGTGAGGAAAGACCTGTTGATCTGTATCTTTTCCTGGCGAAGCACTTTCGTTCCTTTGCCGTTTTTGCCTTCGAGCGAATCGTGATGCCTCGGCAAGTGTAATGAAACCGTTCGAATTTGAATCGAATTGGTCGAACGCCGGCAGGTCACCTGCTTCCAGCTTGCTAAGCCGCCCGTCTTGATTCTTGTCCTTGGAAGCAAACCATTTTTCCCCAGCGGTCGGTTGCGTTGGTTGTCCCAAAACCCAATCTGACGTTAGTAGACTAGAAGCAACAAGCAACGCGTTGATGAACAAGTTGGTTTTCATGGCTTTTCCGTCAAACTCTCTAGGTGATTAGCTTTCTGATTAGTCTTTCGTCTTAGCTCAACAATTACAAAGCTCTTCCTGAGTGATGCAGGCTGAACTGTTCGACGAACGCCTGAGGGGGATTCTGCTTCAATCCAGAACTAGTTCACGCTGGTGGGTAATTTTACAGTAACGACAGCCCCCTGCCCTTTCGACGATTCAATCTCAACAGAGCCGCTCAATCGACGGACGACGTTTTTAGCGAGGAACACACCAAGTCCCATGCCTTTGCCCGGAGACTTGGTGGTGTAAAAAGGCTCGCTGACACGCTTGAGTTGTTCGGCTGACATTCCCGCTCCACGGTCAGTAATAACCCACTTCCAGTAGCTTTCCTCTTTGGTGACGTCGACCGTTACTAGCCCATCTGGGTCAGCATCAATTGCATTTTGAACTAAACCACGAATTGCTTGGCATAGACCATCCAGAGGCACCTCCAGTGTTTCGAGCTTGGCGTCTTCAGGCAGATTCAAAGTCACATTGTCTTGGCCCATCAAACCGTCGAGCGTGTTATTTGAAATGGTCTCGATAGTCGCCATTTCAAATTGTTCGCCGATAGCTTGGCCGGCGTGGCTTGCCATGCGATCGAGGATTTTGCGACAACGATCAAGCTGGCTACGAATCAAATGTACGTCTTCGAAAACTTCATCGGCCCCAGGGAAATCGGGCGAGTGTTCTTCGAACGCGTGTTCCACATCGCGAGCGACGATTGCAATGGTGCTCAATGGAGTCGCCAATTCATGTGCGGTGCCTGCGGCTAAGGTTCCAAGAGCCTCAATCTTGTCGGTGCTTGCCCGTAACGCTTGGGCTTGGCGAACCTGTTGTTGCTGGCTGCCTAGCTCATCAGTAAGACGCGTCATGAAGTAGACGATGACGCTGGCACAAGTCGCGAACGCCACGAGCACGCCCAAATGCTGAAGTGTGATGTTCTGAATACTGCGAATGGTCGCCAAGCCGGCGTCCAGTTTCTCAATTTCATGGTGTTCAAACATCAGCCCAGCAAAACAAGCGATCGTTAGTACGTTAATTGCCCATGCCCACCGACGGTTCAACATCAGGGCACAAAGGCTTAGATTGACAAAGAAAAACATGCAAAACGGGTTGTTCGGCCCGCCAGTGGCAAACAACAGGGTCGTCAAAGAAAGCATGTCCATGACAAGGACTAGCGCAAGGATCAGATTCCACGGTAACAGCGAAACATCGCGGTCTAACCGTTCGTCAATCTGGTTCCAACGCTTGAACCAAACCGAGAGGAACAGATTTGACGTGGCGGTTAACGAGATGACAATTGCCATGGCCCATGCCATCCGGATCTCGGTCTCAAACAATAAAGCAGCTCCCGCGATCGTGGCGAGCTGCCCGACAACGGCGACCCAACGTAGCTTTACCAGCCAAGTCGCGTTGACGTAGTGGTTTGAAGGGCTCAGGAAGGAGCTTGAGGAATATTTATTGGAATCGGACATGAGCTCAGGACGACACCGTGCGGAATAATCGACTGACGCTATACTAAACGTGCATTAGGCATCTGAAACACCCAAGTAGTAATACTACCTTAAACATGAATCGTAATTTGCCAAAAAACGAAAACGAAGTGGACATGGAATCGAAACTTACTGACTCGAGTGATCTTGATCCGCGTCTGACCCGAGAAGAAAAAGCAGCCCCGAGGCTCAGCCATAAGCGGTTAACTCTCATGCTTTCGCTGATGTGCCTAATCCCGGTAATCACGATCTTGGTTTTATGGCAGTATTTGCCATCTGTTTACGAGGGACAATTAAAAGCTTCAGTTCTCACCGAAGGTCTTCCTGCCAAAGAATTCTACGCGACAGAGTATTTTGAGCGAGAAAATTTCGAAGGTGGTTTTTTAATCGTCCAAAACATTAGCGACGTTGATTGGACAAATTTGAATATTCAAGTCAACGGTCATTACCAGATTTACGATAACGAGCCGATTCTCGCGGGTGGTGAGAAACGTTACCAGCTCAGCAAATTCCTCAATCGGACTGGCGCACGATTCAGCCTGCAATACAACGAATTGAATCGCGTTCGAATTTATGCCCGCCTGCCCACCCGAAATCGCGCTACTTTTTTTCAACAATTCGATACCTACGCGGAAGCGAAAACTAATTGGTGGCCGGTCGCGATCTTGCTTGGCACGTTTGCGGTCTTGCTCGGGATCGCCGCCAAGTTGTTCTCAGGTTTGTACGCGGCCAACGAAAAACAAAACAGCATCGTGAGCGGAATAGGCTAGTTCACGTGGACAACCGTTTCTTGGCAACATGTTCTGTGTATTCTCCCTAAACCCACCCACGGCAAAAGAGACGACCAAGCCCACTAAGATATACCGATTTTATGGGTTGTTTGGTGAGATGCAGTGTTTCGGTTTGTGAAGCACGGCGACTGGGGAAGATAACTGAGTGTTAAGTTCTGAGTGTCCCCACCAGCTATCATTCTTTAACGGTCGATGATGGATAAATTACAAATCAGGCCTCACTCAGGCGAGTTGCGCCGTATGCTTTGGAGCGGAAACTGGTCTGTTCAGAGAAAAAGTTTCAAATTCGCTTGCCTATTGGTTTCGGATAGCAAATAATTTTTGAGCACTTGAGCTTGATCCCCTAAGTTTTGTCTTGTCTTTCTACTTCAAATGTTCAGTACCAATTAATCATGACAAAGATCTTGGTAGTCGAAGACTCATCGGTTGACCGCATTTTAGTTGGTGGCCTGCTTGGGAAGGAACTGGGGTGGAACATTCAGTTTGCCAACGATGGTCGCGAAGCTTTGCGTAAAATCGAATCTACTGGAGAGGATGTTTTCTACCCGGACGTGATTGTCACCGACCTCCAAATGCCCAACATGAATGGTCTGGAGCTAGTGGGTCACATTCGAGATTTTCACTCAAAAATCCCGGTCGTATTGATTACATCTCTGGGCAGTGAAGAGATTGCGATCAAGGCATTACGCGCAGGAGCAACAAGTTTTACACCCAAATCAATGATCAAAGGCGACTTGGTTCGAACGGTCAAACAAGTTTTGGAGATGGCGGGCCGTATGCAGTATGCCCGCGATAATTCATCGCTGCCTGCCCCAAAACAGATTGCCTTTGTGCTTGAGAATGATTCAAGTCTGATTGGTGCGACAATCGAGCATCTTCAATCGAATTTGCCGAGTTGGTCCGACAAAGATCGTTTGCAAATCGGAATGGCCATGGACGAAGCTCTCGTCAACGCAATGCATCACGGGAACCTTGAAGTCGATTCACAACTTCGAGAGACTGAAAACGAGGCGAGTTATTACGAGTTGATTCGGATTCGCAAAAGCGAATCCCCCTTTTGCCACCGTCGTGTCAGGGTTCAAGCCGAGTTTTCGGACCAACACATCAGCGTACAGATTTCGGACGATGGAAAGGGATTTAACCCAGAATTGATTCCCGACCCCACTTCGGATGAGAACTTGCACAACATCAGCGGTCGAGGATTGTATTTGATTCGCTCTTTTATGGATTCGGTGGACCATAATGAGGCGGGTAACCAGATTACCATGAAGAAACTTCGCGAAGCGAGTTAACTTGGTCGAGCTTGTCAAACTGGCGAGGGTACCGCGTGGGAATGGGTCATCAGAAGCGGATGTGGTTCAGCCAGACTCCTTGACGGATTTGGTGGTTCGTCTAAAAGAGGGGTGAACGTTTTCCGTCCAGTTCCTTCAACTGACTGCCCTTCTACATCAAACCGGCGGGGCGTATATTTGTCGGCTGGACATCTGAATATCCGTAACCCATTGCGAACACCTCGACACATTCGAACGAAACATGAAGTATTCGTTTCCGCTCTTTATTGCCTTGATTCTAAGTTGGCTCTTTTGGTCAGGGCACTTTGACAACTATTTTATCCTACTGCTGGGCGTATTTTCCTGCCTGACTAGTTTGTGGGTATGTCATCGCATGAAGATTGTTGACGAAGAGGGAGTGCCTGTCGAACTGGGCATTCGACCCTTTACTCAATACGCTCCTTACTTGATTAAGGAAATCATTGTCTCCAATATTTCGGTTTCCAAAATAATTTTGGCACCCAAACTGGATCTTCAACGGAATTTGATTGAAGTTAGCGCCCGCCAAAAATCTGAGCTTGGTCGGGTGATGTTAGCGAATTCGATCACGCTCACTCCGGGAACGGTATCTGTGAGTATGGATAAAGACCGAGTCCTCGTGCACTGTCTTTCCTTTGAGGGGGCCGAAGAAGATCTTTCAGGCGATATGGACCGACGAGTGACTAAGGTGGAGGGCAAGTCCTGATGCTCGTTGAACACGCTCTGGTCGCTACTGCGGTCGCCATCTTAACTACGATGACACTCGCGTTGATTCGCGCGATGCTTGGCCCCACCATTTTCGATCGGGTACTCGCGCTCAACATGTTCGGAACTAAAACGGTATTGTTGATTTGTGTTGTCGGTTTTTTGACAGAGCGAACCGACTTTTTAGATTTGGCACTGCTTTACAGCTTGATGAACTTTATTGGCATGGTGGCCCTGCTGCGATTTTCTCAGTTCGGCGGTTTTGGCGATTCAAAAGACGGTTCGCCGGTGAAACCGGAGGCCCAAGGATGATACTCTTCAATCTCGTTGTTTGGGCTTTTTTGATTTCGGGTTCGTTTTTCTCGATTGTTGGTGGAGTCGGAATTATTCGGTTGCCAGAGTTCTATTCGAGGCTCCACGGTGGTGGAGTGACCGATACGCTGGGTGCTGGGCTGATTATCGTTGGACTTTTGATTCACGGGGTAGGCGGCTTGTTTTTTGAAACCGACGTGTCGGTCGTTGGTCAGCTGTTAACCGCTATCAAGTTGCTGATGATTTTGTTTTTTCTTTTGATCACCAGCCCGGCTTCGTGCCATGCTTTGGCTAAATCGGCTTTGACTCAGGGGCTCAAACCAGTTTTGGAGATCAACACAATTGACAAAGCGCAGAACGATGCGACTGAGCAATGAATTTTTATTTGCATTATCTAATGAGTGAAGGATACAAAAAACCAATTCGATGATGAACTTTATTGTCATTCCGATTTTGCTGCTACTCGCATTGACGGCGGTTACCGTTGCGCGAATTCGCAATCTTTGGGCGGCGGTGATGTTCACCGGGATTTATAGTTTTCTCGGCGCGAGTTGGATGTTGATTCTCGATGCACCCGATGTTGCGTTTACGGAAGCCGCGGTCGGAGCTGGTATTTCAACGATTTTGATGTTGGCCACCTTGTCCTTGACGCCGAGAAAAAGACATCAGGATGGCCATCTCCAGAGCGATGATTTTGATGAAAAACCCCGTAAGAAATCTCCAGTTTGGCCATTGTTGGTCGTCACAATTACTGGCTTCGCTTTGATTTACGGCACCTTCGATATGCCTCACTTTGGGAGTCCTGAAGCCCCCATTCAGGTCTATCCTGACCCATCATTTATTTCAAAATCTCAGCACGATATGCATGGGCTGCCTAACGTCGTGACCGCGGTTTTGGCAGGATATCGAGGGTACGATACGCTCGGTGAGACAGCTGTTATTTTTACCGCTGGAATTGCTGTTCTGTTGATTTTGCGTCGAGCCCCTAACGAAGGGTTGAAACATGCGGATCAGGAAAGCGAAGTGGTTGCCGCAGCAAATCTAATCAATCAAGCGGATGAGAATTCAGATGGTGAATTGACGCAGGAGGCAGACTCTTGAATACATTTCCAATCATTCGCGTGATCACCAAGGTTTTGATCCCATACATTTTGCTGTTTGCGTTTTACGTTCAGTTTCATGGTGACTTTGGTCCAGGTGGCGGTTTTCAAGCGGGTGTCATCTTTGCAGCTGCTCTGATTTTGTACGGTTTGGTTTATGGCTTGCCGGCCCTTCAAATGGTCGCGCCGCCGCGGGTTGTCGAAAAATTGATTGCGTTGGGGCTCTTGATTTATGGCGGCACAGGTATTGCCTGCATGTTGCTGGGTGGAAACTTTTTGGACTACAACGTCTTGGAACACCACTTTTTGACGGAGCTACCTGCTGCGATTGATTTCCTTCCGGGCGAGGGTCCCCATCATTTCTTACCTGAAGGGCAGCACCTTGGGATCTTTTTAGTGGAATTGGGCGTCGGCATCACCGTAACAGCAGTGATGACCATGATTTTTTATGCGTTCGCGGGACGGGAGCCAGTCGCATGACAATGGACCAATTCCTCGGACTTTATAATTACTGGATTGTCATTTTCCTGATGATGACTGGGTTCTACATCGTCATCGCACGAGAAAACCTGATCAAAACCATTATCGGTCTCAATATTTTTCAAACGTCAGTATTTTTGCTCTATATCACGATGGGCAAAGTCACTGAGGGTACCGCCCCGATCATTAGAAACGGTGGCGGTCACCATGAAGAAGAACATGGAGCGGCAGAGCACGTCGGGCATGCTGCTCTCGGACGCGAGGTAGAGCTCGGGCACTCGGTCAGTGATGTTTCCGCGATCCAACACGCCTCCTACCTTGAGAATACGAACCCTCCGGCATCACCTCCGCTAGATGGATTAGCTGATGCGACGGCAACATCCGGTGCACTTGAGCAAAACACACACATCGTTGCTGAGTACCAGGGCGTTATCTATTCCAATCCACTACCAAGCGTGTTGATGCTGACTGCGATTGTGGTTGGAATTGCTACGACAGCCTTGGCCTTGGCCTTGATCGTTCGAATTCGAGAAGAGTACGGAACGATTGAAGAAGACGAAATCATTGAGCTGGATAGGAATTCGTGATTTTTCATCAGCTTCCCATCTTGTTGATCGTCATTCCCCTAATGACAGCTCCGTTGCTGGTGATTTTAGGCAATCGAAAGGCTGCGCTGCCGGTGGCGTTGAGCGTCGTTTGGAGCGTGTTTGCTATTGCGATTGCTTTGATCAACCAAGTCGCTCAGACGGGACCGATCGAGTATGAACTCGGCGGTTGGTCATCTCCTTATGGAATCGTTTACGTCGTCGATCACCTAAGCAGTTTTGTAATTCTCTTCGTCTCGGGTTTGGGCGCGATTGTCCTGACCTATGCGCCGGCAAGTATCAATCGAGAAGTTCCGCATTCCAAACACTACTTGTTTTACGCTACCTACTTGCTTTGCATGACGGGCCTGCTGGGCATGTGCATTACCGGCGATCTGTTCAATGTGTTTGTTTTTCTTGAAATCAGTTCGCTTTCAAGTTACGCATTAATTAGTTTGGGCAAGACGCGGCGGGCGCCTCTGGCTGCACTTCAATATTTGATTTTTGGTACCATCGGCGCGACGTTCTTTTTGATTGGCATTGGCTTGCTTTATCAAATGACCGGGACGCTGAACATGGCTGATATTGCCTCGCGTTTAGCGTTGGTCGATGGCTCGCGAACGAAACTGGTGGCGTTTGCATTCATGACAGCTGGATTGTTTATCAAGATGGCAGTGTTTCCGCTGCACACCTGGCTGCCCAACGCTTATACCTATGCTCCTTCGGTGGTGACTGCCTTTATCGCCGCGACGGCAACCAAAGTCTCTGTTTATGCTTTCATTCGTTTGGTGTACCTGATATTCACACCCCAGTTTGCATTTGAAACATTGCCCTTGGACAACGCGTTAATGGTCTTGTCATTGATTGGCATTTTCGTGGCTTCGGCTGCAGCGATTTATCAAACAGACATCAAACGTCTGTTGGCTTATTCGAGCGTTGCCCAAATCGGCTACATGTTGCTTGGGATTAGTATGGCAAATCTGGACGGACTGACTGCTGGAATCGTGCACATGTTCAATCACGCTTTAATCAAAGGCGGGTTGTTCATGGTCGTCGGGTGTTTTGTTTATCGCTTGGGCTCGGCCAAACTGGATGATCTTCGAGGGGCTGGAAAGACGATGCCTTGGACCTCTTTCGCGTGGGCGATTGGCGGTTTGGGATTGATTGGTGTTCCGTTGACCGCGGGCTTTATCAGCAAGTGGCTGTTGCTTACTTCGGCGCTACATAACAACTGGTGGGGGGTCGCGGTTCTAATGTTGGCCAGTTCGCTATTGGCAGTCATTTATGTCTGGCGAGTCGTGGAATTACTTTATTTTTCAGAGCCCTCAAAGCTGGCATCGTCAGCCAAAGAGGCTCCACTGACCATGTTGGTTCCAACTTATGTTGTGATCGCAGCGACGGTTGTCTTTGGTTGTTGGACGGTCTA
>JAQWLH010000135.1 GCA_029247405.1 Mariniblastus sp. | reverse complement strand
AATTTGGCAACGATGAAGAGTCGTTTGAAGTCCGGGAATCGCGCTGGAGCAGTCTTACCATTTCTTCGTGCATTAGAAATCCAGCCCCACGTGGCCCCGGAGACTCTGGAGTTGACCGGGGAAAATTGTCTCCCAGAAAATCAATCCGTTGCTTTGTTACCTGAGTTGTTGCCTGTTTGGTTTGACATTGAAAATGTTGCAATATCCAAAGAACAAATCGCTTCAACTAAATCAATCGGCCCAAGCCTGGGGCGTTCAATCTACCTAGCTTCAATGCAAATCGAGCTTGACCAAAACAATCCTGCCGAGGCTCTACTTGATCAAATCGAAACTTCAAAATCCAAAGCAGCAAAACTTTGGTCACTTGTCCTTCGGGCTCGAATGCTACAGCGAGCCGGAGAGCATGTCCAATGTCAAAGCTTGCTCGATCGAAATGCAACCAAATTCACAGGGGATCTCCGCCCCGTTGCGATCTACTATCGCGCCTTAAATGACCTCCTCATTCAGCCGAAGTCCGCCCGCCCGAACCAAACCTCAGACGTTCAACTTTCCAAAACCACTTTAATGTTGCTCCGAATTCCAGCAATTTACGGGAAACAACATCCTGAATTGGCAGCGGCGGCGATTTTCCAAGCTGCGAAAATTGCAAAATTAAGGGGACGGCACCAAGAAGCTCAAAAATTAACCCAACAGTTGTTGCAACGTCATTCACACACCTATCATGGAATCATCGCTGCATTGCGAGCAACCCGCTCCCCAGCTCAACAGTAACCCCATTTACTGACCTCGACTAACACATTTATTAACCCCACGTAACCTTGAAGGAAAAGATGTTGATCCAAGACCGCATGTGCTTTCGTCCTTTGCTTGTCGCGTTCTTGGCGATGTTTTTACTTGGGGTCGCCGAGTCGGCTTATGCCTTTCAAGGCGAGGTCGCGGCAACAAGTGCGATTGATTCAACCCAAACTGAAGTAGAACCACCCACGATTCTCAATATGGTCTTTGGTGGCAATTGGCTTGGTATCGGGATCGTTGGTTTAATTTTTTCCCTTTCGATGATAAGCGTGTATTTCACCATCGAACATTTCTTGACGATCACACGAAACCGATTTATCCCAGACACCACGTTGTCAGAACTCGAAGCCTTGATTGCCCACGGAGACATCAACAAGGCCATTGATCTTTGTCATCAAAAAGAACACTACTCCATAGCCACTGAGGTGATACTCGCGGGGCTCGAGCGCTACAAAAGCAGCGAGTTTGGTTATGCCGAATATCGCTCAGCTGTTGAAGAGGCGGGCGAAGATCAAACAGGCAAACTTTACCGCCGAACTGAGGTTCTCAATGTGATCGGCGCGATCGCCCCGATGCTTGGACTGACGGGGACGGTGCTGGGAATGATAGAAGCCTTCACCACGATCGCAGCGCTCGAGGGAATGGCCCGGCCCCAACAACTCGCGGGCGGGATTGGTCAAGCCTTGATTACGACGTTGCTAGGCCTGCTGGTTGCTATCCCGACGATGGTCGCATTGAGCTATTTCCGAAACAAGATCGACTCGCTAGTTGCCGAGGCTGGAAAACGCATCGAACAAGTCATGATGCCTCTTGGCCGAAAAAAGTAACAAAGAAAATCACCCCGTCACCTCCACCTCCACCTCCACCTCCACCTCCACCAAGAAAGGGGAAGATGCATGAAGCTTAGTAAAACTAAACCACCTCGTTCCCTTTCTTTCAATATGACTCCGATGATCGACATCGTGTTTCTTTTGATTATTTTTTTCATGACCGTGTCTCAGATCACGAAAACTGCGGACTTGCCCATTCCGCTCCCGCGGGTGGTGGAGGGGGACATTCCTGGACAAACAGCAACGGTCACCATCAACCTCGACCGTCTTGGAAACATTTTTGTCGGCGGGGAACGACTTTCATTGAATCAGGCCTTAACCACCATTGAAAAGCAACTAAGCAAGTTCGGCAACGATCACCACCGCATGAAGATTACACTTCGGTGCGATCGAAATTGTGAATGTCGCCATGTATCGGTGATACTCAAAAGACTCGCGAATCTCGGATTTCAAAATGTCCGTTCCGCCGTTTCCAACTCGTAGCCCGTTAACACAAAGTAAAAAAAAGCCACTGCCAAAAATCAACATGAAGCTCAGCAACCGAAATTTTAGCTCGCGCCGCCCGACGCTTTCGATGACCAGCATGATTGATGTCGTGTTCTTGTTGTTGATCTTCTTTATCGTGTCGACAACTTTTGTAAAACCGGACCGAGATATTGCAGCGGCAATTGAAGTCAATGAACAAAAGTCAGCGGCCAACCAATCCAACTTGGAGCCCGCGATCGTTGATGTATTTCGCCGCGAATCACAAACCTGGTTTCGTGTCGGCGCGATTGAAACCGACAATCTCGACAAGATCAAAATATTACTGAAGGGATTTGACAACAAATCCGAGGGAGCCTTTGTGCGTGCCGCTGATAACGTGCCTTACGAGGCTGCCGCCCAAGCCATTGGAATTTGCCGCGAGTCTGGGTTTAAGTCCGTTTCCTACCTTCCGTTTTGACCAAAAGCCGAAAACTGCCAGCCATTTAATGGCATTCGAGAAATCACCATGTGCTCAAAACGCCACCTGCACTTGATCGCCTTCGGCAACAAACTCGCCAGGCTACTTCTCGTAGGAGGCGCGTTCCTGTCACTCGCTCTCGCTATCAATCAACGCTGCCTAGGGCAGTGGGAACTCAACAAGCAGCAAGCGCAACAGGTTGAGACCTACCTCAAGAAAGTCGGCGCTGAAAAACTCCTGATTGAACAGCTGGAACTGGAAACAGCAAGTGAAACGAATCAGGTTCTTCGCCGTGACAAGGCCAGGCGACTGCTCAACGTCTATGCTGAAAAAATGATGTCGGGGCGTATAGATCAAGCAAACTGGCAGACCAAAGCCGAACTACTTTTGAAGCTATACCCCGATCTTGCAACTCCCACGATTCGCTTATCCATCCTTCAATCCAAATATGTTTTAGGTGAAAAGAGCTATGAGAAGTGGTGGGCCAATGGTCGTAACCAAGAATCCAAGATGGGGATCATCGACCAGTGGAAGGCATTACGAACGGAGCTGGTAGAACTCAATCGTTTTATCGAGTCAGAATATCAAGATAAAATTGCCACCAGTCAAAACATCGACAATCGAGAAAATGTTTCCGACGCTTTGCTCCAAGTCGAAGGAGCTTTACTTCACACCAACTACCTTCTTGGCTGGTCATATTACTTCGCGGGAGTCTTAGACCCAGACCAACAAAAATCATTGATGCGGCTTGCCGACCAACAGTTTAGAAACTTCCTACAAATTGAATCAACCCAATCACTGACGACGATCAAAGCGTCTTGGTTTGACTTTTCCTCCCAATGGCAAACACGTGCCTTGGTTGGACTCGCGATGACTCAGCGAGGGTTAAATTATCCGAAACAATGCTCACATTGTTTTGATTTGATCCAAACCAACTCGAATCAACAATACACTCGCGACATGAGGTACGTCTGGGAGCTCAATTCGCGATTATTCCTCAACGAATACAACGAAGCTTTGAAATTGGTTGACTTGGTTGCAACCAAAAACAACATCTCAAAAAAGGGTCGAGTTGGATTTTGGAAGGCCACACTCGATGGTGGCTTGGCAATCAAGTCTGTTGCACCGGAAATTTCAGCAGAGATTCTTATCACGGGATTAGCTGGATTGACGCGAGAATCTCAGGGCGCATTCATCGAAACATTTCTAACAAAAAATGAATTAGAACTTTCGACCGAACCCGACAAATCCAGTCCGTCGTTTGAGTTGCTTTGGATTGCCGGCAGCCAAAAATATCGCCTAGCTCAATCACAGCAGTCAGAGCGAATACTCGAAGAGGCAAAACAAACTTTAGAAAGAGCGCTCAACAGTGCGCCAGAACACATTGACCCGCTCGACGGCGCTCGATGTCGTTTTCTCATTGCAAAGATCGAGTGCGACCAAGGCAATCTCGCGACTGCCGCTGATTCTTTGATTGAGCTTTCACTCGCATTCGATCCTATCGAGCGCGAGACCGCTGCCGAGGCACAATGGCTCGCAGCCCAGTCACTCGCGGAGCTCTGCCGTGAGCAGCCTCGCTACTTGATCCAGACCCGTCGTGTCATCGACTCGCTCAGCCGCCGATTCCCCGGATCAACCTACGCCCAGCGCGGTGAATTTGAAAAACTTAAACTTGGTTTATCAGGACTCACCAATAACGAAGCGCTTAATCGCTTGTCAGCAATCAACTCAAGCAGTCCCAATTATCCGCTCGCGTTGAATGAGATCGCAAAACGCAGGTATCAATCATGGGCCTTGTCAGATCAAAACAACTCCGTGGACGAACCGAAGAAACTACAGGCCCTGATTGATTCTGAAGTTGATTATCGACGACGGCCCATGGCAAGTGACGCTTCGAAACTCAAACTGGTGCTACTGGTCGTTGATGCGTTATTAAAAAACGAAGATTTCGATGAACCACTGATTCAACAGAAAATGAACGTCGCAGAAGAATTTGCCAGAGGGGTCCAAACCAACCATCCCCTCCTTCCAGAATTTCGATATTACAAGTTCTTAATTGCAAATCGAGCTAATGATTCCGCCAAGGCAAACACCGAAATCAACTGGCTTCTAAAAAATGCCAAGGGCACTCGATTTGAGAGGTCGGCATTGGTTCAACATGCTCAATCAGAAGATCAAAGAATGCAATCGTCGCCAAATCCAACGCCACAACAGATTGAACAATTAATTGCAACGTTTGAAAGACTGGTTGATTTTCTCGGCGACACCACCGAATCCATTACAACCAACAACAACGCACGAATCGCCTACGCTCGACTTGCAAAACTAAAGTCAACAACGGGACGGACGGAACTGGCTTTGAAAATGTATTTAAAATTAAGTAAAGCTTTTCCAAACAATCGTTCCTACCTTCGTCAGTGCGGCCTTTTGCTGTCTGAGGCGAATCAATTTGACGAAGCGATTTCAATTTGGAAAAGACTGGCAAATGGCATCGAACCCGGGACAGATCTTTGGCTTGAGGCCAAATGCAAATTGACGTTAGCCTTGCTTAAAACCGACAAAAAGCCAGATGCCCTGGCTCTTTATCATCAAACGCTCCGCCTTACTCCACCACTAAATGAATTCTGGAAAAAGCAATTTGACGAACTCTTGCTGCAGCTAAAATCAGATTGATTTTGAGTGTTTG
This sequence comes from Mariniblastus sp., assembly GCA_029247405.1. GTDB lineage: Bacteria > Planctomycetota > Planctomycetia > Pirellulales > Pirellulaceae > Mariniblastus. The sequence continues at coordinate 484 of JAQWLH010000135.1, read as the reverse complement.
AATGTGCCCTCCAAGCACAAACACGGTAAACTTATGGAGTGGCTGGTAAAAAACCCAATCCTGCGTCAAACAAGCGGACCGATTCACGGTTGAAGTCCTTTTTGCGCCAAGCCACGGCTATGATCGCGACTGAAAAAGGGCTTAATTCAAGCAGTCGAGTTAAACTCGAATCGTTGGCTGAACACCTAAAGCTGCCCCAAGAGTTGTTCGAAGAGGGGTTGGCGTTACTTCAAACGAGCAATGACAACCTTTCTCACTATGAAACAGCATTTGTCAAATTCCTCGATAAGGAGTTGAGCAAAACGTCGGGCGGCTTAATCTCATTGGGTACCGAGAAGGAGGCCATAGAGCTTGCCGCCCGCAAGTATCAAATCAACAGCACCCGCGCCGAACAGCTAATTGAACTGAGTACCCGAGCTAACAAAATCACCCGGCTTTCTCCCAAAGAAGCCGAGACATTCGCGGAGCAACTCATTGTCGATCG
>JAQWLH010000133.1 GCA_029247405.1 Mariniblastus sp. | reverse complement strand
AATGGATTGTTATATTCGTGATACCAGCCCCCGCGTCGAGACTGAATTGACTCAAGTCCAGCGACTGCTTGTTTGATCTGGAGGTCGAGGGAAGGTTCAACATTTTTTAGCGTTGAATTTTGTTTTTTCGCGCGAATGAGAAACCGTAAACGATACGCATAGGCCCAAAGGATTTCGTCTTTGTCGGCTTGGTTAATGTTTTTTTCATTGCTGACATACGCAATTGCCTTGTTAATCGCTTTGATAATTCTCGCACGAATCGCGGGTTCGATTTCGTTGCGTTCGAGAGTACGGATAAGTGCCATCCCAGCAATTGAAGTTACGGCGACGTGAACGTTGGGTAAACTGTCCGTGCCACCATAGTCATAGTCGCTGTCATTAAATCCACCATCCTCATTCTGCATGCCAAGCAAAAACTGAGTGCTGTTTTCCCAAAGTTGCGCTTCGGTGTAGGTGTTCACTGGTGCTGCAGAACCTGCGAGTTTGTAATCGAATTTTAGAACTTTGGCAGGGAGTTTTCGATGAACTTCGAAACCACGCACAAAAGGCCCAATCCCTTGAGCTTCGGCAGCCGCTTTCCAGGCGAGGGGTTCGTCTGGATACGCTTTGCTCATGTTTTCCCAAACCATTTTGGCGTCGTTGTGCCGCCCCAAGCGAAATAGCGACATGCCACGGAAAAATTTGTCTTGGCAAGTGTTATTGGGCGAATTATTTAGCTGTTGGAGCACTGCCTCAAAATTACCTTTGGAATACGGTTCGGCTGCGGTGCTGCGATTAACTTTCGGGAGCGGGTGGTTGGCATTGTTCGCCAAAAGTTGACGAAACCACTCAACGTGGAGGGTAGTGAGGCGATCGGTTTTTAGTTTTTCTGACCCATCCGAATTTAAAATTACAAAGCCCGGTTCAATAAACTTGTAGGGAACCAAGTCGTATTTTGTTTGTTGTTTTTGAGACGGTGCAATTTTGATGGGAACGTATTGCTCATTGAGTGCCGCAATGATGGTCGGCCATGAAAACGGACCAGCCATCATGTATCTGTCGATTTCTGACTTGCGGTCCATGAAAGTGCCACGCAATGTTGGAACGTACCAAAAAATCGGTTTTCCCGTTTTTTGGGATTGAGCCACTGCACTGGCAAAATCTGGCTGCCAATGAATTGCACTTCCGATTCGCTGAGATTGTGCCGATGGTTGGACACGGATCTTACGTGTTGAATTTTGCAGAGGGGGATTCGCGTTTTGGGCCAAGCTTGTGGTTGGAGAAATGAATGAACCGACTGCAACGCAAAAGATCGCGTTTCGAAATAAAATTTGAAATTGGAACATAGGGGAATCTACAAGCGATTGAGTGTTTATGGGCGAATCGGTTTGTTTGGCAAACTACCGGCATTCTAAGTTTAGCCCAGAATCAATCAGAACCAAAGTTATCCTTGCTGATTCAATATGACAGATTTCAAACATCGGTTGAGTGACGACAGAATGACTCCAGATTTTGCGAATTGGCGAACAAATGAACGCTTTCACTCTGCCGCTGCCGGGTTCACTGAGCGTCGCTCTCGTTAGGCCAGAAGCTCTTTCACGACTTTTCCGTGCACGTCGGTCAAGCGATAATCGCGTCCCTGGTGTCGAAAGGTCAATCGCTCGTGGTTGATTCCCAGTTGATGCATGATGGTGGCGTGCAAGTCATGAACCGTCACCTCGTCGCGGACGACGGAATAGCAGAAGTCATCTGTTTCTCCATGAATCAATCCTGGTTTGAAACCACCGCCGGCAACTAGTGTTGTAAAGCAGTTTGCCGAGTGGTCGCGCCCATAAGATTTATTGACTTTGCCGGACTGGCTGAAAGTCGTGCGGCCAAATTCTCCTCCCCAGATGACAATCGTATCATCAAGAAGTCCTCGCTGCTTAAGATCCAAAATCAATGCGGCTGAGGCTTGATCGGTTTCTTTGCATCGCTTGGGCAGATGATCGGGAAGATTGAAATGGTGGTCCCAGCCGGAATGGTAGAGTTGGATGAAGCGGACATCACGTTGTGCGAGTCTTCGGGCCATCAAGCAGTTGAACGCGAAAGTCCCAGGTTTGCGGGCATCCTCACCGTATAGTTTGTAGGTTGATTCAGGTTCGTCTGCCATCTCAGCTAGTTGTGGAACAGAAGTTTGCATTCGAAACTCCATTTCGTATTGAGCAATTCGAGCCGCGACTTCTGGATCTCTGCTTCGTTCCAGTTCCTGTTGATTAAGCTCGTTGATGACGTCAAGAATTTTGCGTTGATCGTCGATCGGTTTTTTTGCAGGATCTTTTAAGTAAAGCACGGGTTCGTGTTCAGAACGCAGCCTCACGCCCGCGTACTTTGCGGAAAGAAAACCACTTCCCCAATGCCGATTGTTGAGTGGTTGCATGTTGCCCAGATCGCCTCGCGAGACTAACACGGTAAAGTCGGGCAAGTCGCGATTCATGGTGCCTAGACCGTAGCTCAACCACGCGCCAATCGATGGTCGGCCTGGCAAGTTGTGACCGGTCTGCATGAATGTCATCGCAGGGTCGTGATTGACTGGTTTGGTACTGAGACTGCGGATTGTACAAACCTCATCCACAACCTTGCTCATGTGGGGCAATAATTCACTGACCCATGCGCGACACTGGCCGTGTTGGGAGAATTTGTACTTCGATTGAATAATAGGATGAATTTTATGTTTGTTGGTAAATCCTGTCAGACGCCCCTTTTTTTGAACCATGGCAAAAATGTCTTGGCCATGGAACTTCTCAAGCTTGGGTTTGTAGTCAAAGAGGTCAACCTGTGACGGGCCTCCGGCTTGAAATAAGTAGATGACTCGTTTTGCCCTGGCTCGGGGCTGGGCAGGTGGGGATGGAGGAAGAGCCTCTGCACGAGCCTGAATGTCGGTCAAGGCGATCCCGCCCAATCCCGCTGCTCCGAGTCTGAGAAAGTGGCGGCGGTCAATTTCGTCGAGCTGATTTTCGAGTTTTGTGTTCATATTCTTGGAAAGGCTTACAGGAAGAATTGGGAAATAGTGATTACTTCCTGGTTATAGTTTCACTGAGGTTGAGGATCGCCAAACAGACATCGGCCATCGCAGAGAGCTTCAATGGATCGAGTTGCGGGTCGGCTTGTGACTCGCCTACACTGAGCAAAGTGCTTGCTCCATCGGGCTTTGCTTGATAATGAGTCAGTCGCTCGCGATACAGATTGTTCAGCAGTTTGAGCTCTCGTGCAGTCGGAATCCGAGAAACCGTTAATCGCATGGCCATGACGATGGACTCGGAGATGGAGATACTTTGGGGGACCGTACTGCTCTTCGTTTTCTGTAAATCAACTTGAGGAACCTGAATAAACTGAATTTCACTGAGACCAATTAATTCTTCGTCACCTTCATGGTTGGTTTTGATGTTGAAGCGAATCAGTCGGGCGTTCTCGATTGAGATTCCAGCTTTGAGCAGATCGTAGGTTTTGCCTGGGTCGTCTTTTTTTCCCGACGCCTTTTTGAATGTGAGGGTCCCGACTGATTCAAACGATTTACCATCGGGGGTCTGGGAAATTAGAACCTCAACCTTTTTCGCGCCGCGCCGAGAAAGATCGTTGAGGCGAGATTCATTGTAATTCCAGACACGAAATCCAGACACGTTGTAGTTTTTGCCTAGATCGAACGTGATTTGGGCTCCAAGTCCTTGGGAATGGCTATCCTGAATGCCGGCATTGAGCCACGCAATGTTATCTGAGATAGCGCCATGTTTTTCACGTTGAAGCCCCTTGCCGTCCAAGACATTCGACGCGAGAAAGGACTGACTGTACTCGGAGGAGACATCCTTGATTTGTATTCCTTGGATGATATTTGATGTGTCGTACAATTGAATTGGATTGGACACTTGATTGGTTCCCGCCTCTGGCAAATCGCCTCTAAGGACTAATTCGGCGAGTTTGCGGGAGGCTTCGACGTACGTCGGAGCGTGTAGCAGTGTGAGTGCTTGGAGGGGAGTATTTGTCGTCGACCGCAGTACGCTGCAGACATCACGACTCGGAGCATCGAAAACCGCCATTCCTGGATGAAGTGCGGCGCGTCGCCAGAACGAATACATGCTTTTGCGATAAAGGGATTGCCCGATGTCCTGTTTGTAAATTTCTGCGTGACTTGCGGGGGCGTTGAGGTCTTCCCAAATACCTGCGGGTTGATACGGTTTGACGCTCGGACCGCCGACTTGGCTTGCCAATAAACCGCTCACAGCGAGGGCTTGATCTCGAATCATCTCAGCGGGCAAGCGAAACGAGGGACCTCGGGCCAACAGGCGGTTCTCGGCGTCTTCTAATTCAGGCCGATGCTTAGATGATTGGCGATAAGTCGCCGAAAGCACAATCGTTCTGATCAGGTGGTGCATGTCCCAACCATGGTCGCGGAAATCGGAAGCCAGCCAATCAAGGAGTGCTCGATGTCGGGGTGACTCCCCCTGAATGCCAAAATTGTCGACCGTTTTCACCAGCCCAATTCCAAACAGTTGCTGCCAAACACGATTTACGGTGACCCGTGCCAGCAGAGGGTTTTCTGGCGAGGTCAGCCAGTTTGCCAATCCAAGTCGATTGCGGGGCCGATCGCCAAAAGCTGGTAAGGCCTCAGGTGTGTCTGGCTGAACCTCTGCGCCAATTTGGTCAAATTGGCCGCCGGTGAGTACGAACGATTTACGCAGCTTTTGTTGCATGACCATGACGTGTCCGCCATTGACCTCAATGGCAGGAGCGATTGGTTTACCTTTTTGCCCGATGCCGCCCTCGGCACTACTGTTGAAGAAAGCGTACAAGGAATAGTATTCCTTAATTGAGATCGGGTCGTATTTGTGGTCATGACAACGGCAGCACTCGAACGTCAGGCCAAGAAACAACGTAGCGGCGGTTGTCGTTTTGTCGTTGGCGTACATTGTGCGGTACTCTTCGTTGCTGACTCCTCCTTCGATCGTAAAGCCGTGGTTGCGATTAAAACCCGTTGCAATTTTTTGCTCGCGGGTTGCATCAGGCAACAGGTCTCCGGCCAACTGTTCGGTGACAAATTGGTCGAACGGCATGTTCGTCGCATAGGCTTTAATGACCCAGTCTCGCCACGGCCACATTGTGCGAGTATTGTCAAACTGATAGCCGTTGCTGTCGGCGTATCTTGCATTGTCGAGCCAGATTGAGGTCATTCGTTCGGCGTAATTGCTGCTTTGCAGAAGTCGGTTGACAACGGTCTGGTAGGCATTGGGTGACTGGTCATTGAGGAATGCGTCAAGCTCCGTGATTGTTGGCGGCAGACCAGACAGATCTTGTGTCACGCGGCGAAGCAATGTTGCCCGGTCTGCTTCAGCGGCAGGAGTGATTCCCCGTGAGTTGAGCTGGTCAAGCACAAACTGATCAAGTTCGCCTCGCGTCCAAGGCGAGGAATTCGTTGCAGGAAGGGAGGGCTGATCGATCGGCTCAAACGCCCAATGCCTTTGGAAGTGAGCACCTTCCTCAATCCATTGTTGAAGGATCTGCTTCTGCGCGTCGGTCAGAGGTTTCTTAAAATCTGCCGGTGGCATTTGTTCGTCTGGGTCAACGCTGATGATCCGGGCAATCAATGGACTTTGATCAGGCTCGCCCGGTACGATCACTTGCATTTGTGTTACAGCGGCAGAATGTTGATCGAGTCGTAATTCAGCCTCGCGTGTCGTCACGTCCGGCCCATGGCAAACGTAACAGTGGTCTGCCAGAATCGGTTGCACGTCACGGCCAAAGTCGATTTTCTCCTGAGCATGGGTAATCGCCTCATGACAGGCGAAGGCGGTGAAAACCGTTATGGCAAACAAGATGGCGATCGGTTGACGTCTGCAATTAACCCGAGGACTGATTGCGTTAGGATGGATAGCGTTGAAATGGAAAAAAATCATTTGCTTTTACCAGTCGTCAATTGAGTCCGCACTAGAATTTGCTGGCCAAAACCTAATTTTCGATAAACTGTCTTTATCACATTTAAGCATTAATCGAATAGGAGTTCGGGGAATGAACGAAATATAGCTCTACTCTGCTTATGCCAATATTTTGTCGATCACATGGGCTTCTTCAACGCCAGTGAGGCGTTGGTCCAAACCTTGAAAGCGATAGGTGAAACGTTCGTGATCAATGCCGAGGCAGTGCAACATGGTTGCATTGAGGTCGCGAATGTGGACGGGGTCACTCGCGATGTTGTACGCGAATTCGTCCGTTTCACCATAACTCACTCCACCTTGGATGCCGCCGCCTGCCATCCATGTGGTGAAGCAGCGGCCGTGATGGTCTCGACCATTACCGAGTTTGCCTTGGCTATAAGCGGTGCGACCAAATTCACCGCCCCAAATGACAAGCGTATCATTTAACAGCCCACGCTGCTTAAGGTCGGTGAGTAACGCCGATGTGGCTTGGTCGGTATCCCTGCACTGAGCCCGTAAATGTGACTGCAGACTACCGTGCTGATCCCAACCACGGTGGAAAAGCTGAATGAATCGGACATCGCGTTCCGCCATGCGGCGTGCCATCAAGCAGTTGTAGGCGTAGGTTCCGGGTAGATGCGCGTCCTCGCCATAAAGCTGGAACGTGCTTTCGGGTTCGTTGGATAAATCAGAGATCTCTGGTGCGGCGGCTTGCATGCGAAATGCCATTTCGTATTGCGAGATGCGGGTTGAGATTTCGGGATCACCGCTGGATGAAAATTTAAGCTGATTGAGTGCGGCGAGATCGTCAAGTTGAGCCCGTCTGTTTTGACGGGTGATCCCAGGCGGATCTTTGAGGTAAAGCACCGGGTCGCCGCTGCTGCGTAACAAAACTCCCTGATGGTTTGAGGGCAAATAACCGCTCCCCCACAACCGTGAAAAGATTGGTTGGCCAGGATTCTTTCCGTTTCCCTGCGATAGCAAGACAATATAAGACGGCATGTTTTGATTGGCACTGCCAAGTCCATAGCTGGCCCAAGCACCAGCACTGGGTTGACCCGGGATTTGCGACCCAGTGTTAATGAATGTAATGCCAGGGTCGTGATTGATCGCTTCGGTGTGCATGGAGCGAATGACTGCAATGTCGTCAACTCTTTTAGCCAAGTGTGGAAGTAAGTCGCTAATCCAAGTTCCCGCCTTGCCGCATTGGGCAAATTTTCCAATCGGCCCGCAAACTGGAAATGCTTTTTGCCCCGATGTCATGCCAGTCAGACGCTGGTCACCCCGGATTTCTGGTGGTAGCTCTTCCCCGTGTCGTTTCACAAGAACCGGTTTGTAGTCGTACAAATCGATATGCGAAGGTCCCCCCGACATGAAGAGGTAAATTACTCGTTTTGCTTTTGGTGCAAAATGTGGAAGGTCCGGCCGCGCGGCCTTCGCGGTGTCACCCAGCAAAGAACCCAGCGCAATGGCACCAATCCCACTCGATGTCTGGCGGAGAAAGGTCCGACGGTTTGATTCGATTTCGGGATTCATTCGCGTGTTATTGTCTCGTCTAAATTTAAAATCAGTGAAGCCACTGTCGTCAACGCAGCATCCTGGACTGTTCCCTTTCCAGCAAGATACGCCGTGACTCGATCGGAAGATTGGCTGAAGTATACTATTTGTCGGGCAAAGGCAGCCCGCAATATTTCTGATTCCCTTGCCGACGGATATCTCGCCGTTGCGCGTCGGAATCCCATTCGAATTTGTACATCGACATTCTCACTCACGGTTGACATCCAGCGTGCTAGTCCGCGTGAAGCCTCTACGAATTGCGGTTCATTCATGAGCACCAGCGCTTGCAGCGGTGTATTGGTGCGTGAACGTCTGACAGCACAGGTTTCTCGGGTAGGGGCGTCAAATGCATTTAAAACAGGTGGCGGAGAGGTACGCTTCCAAAAGGTATAAATGCTGCGGCGATAGACTTGATGACTTCGGTCCGGAAAAAAATGTTGCGCAGAAAAGAACCCGGGGTATCCAAAGTGGCTGACTTCTTTCCACAGTCCATTAGGCTGAGGCGGAAATACACTGGGGCCCCCTAGCTTGGGAGTCAACAGACCGCCGATTGCTAATGCTCCGTCGCGAACTGATTCGGCAGAGAGTCGATAGCGTGGAGCCCGAGCAAGTAGGCGGTTGTAGGGGTCGCGTTCAAGTAGGTCGGCGTTCACATTGGAGGACTGACGGTAAGTTCGGGAAAGGAGCATTGTTGTTAACAAGTGTTGGACATCCCAACCCGAGGCAATGAATTCAGCTGCAAGCCAGTCGAGCAACTCAGGATGCGATGGCCATTCGCCTTGCGAGCCAAAATCTTCTGTTGTTTTTACCAACCCGGTTGCAAACAACATCTGCCAGTATCGGTTTACTGTGACGCGAGCTGTCAAGGGATTGGCTCGATCGGTCAGCCAATTTGCCAAGTCAAGGCGATTCGGTGATGGTCCAAGTAGCGTCTCTCCGAACATTTCAGGGATTCCACTACTTACGATTTCGCCATGCTGATCATATTGGCCCCGGATTAGAATCGGGGTCTTTCGATTTGCGGCCGCTTGATCCATGACCATCACGGTTGTCTTCCCACTCGTTAGAGATTTCTCTAACACGGCAATTTCACCGTCAATTGCCTTGGCGAGTTTTCCCATCTCTGGATTTGACTTTGCGAAGGCTGCGGTAACAACGTCTTGCTCCGAATTGATTCGCTGATGGGAGGGTTTGCGGAGCGCGGCGAATAGACTTGCCGTTTGAGTCGCTTCATTGGCTGATTTAAGCCTACTGAAGGTGTTTCCCCAAGGACCATCACCATGTTTCGCAATGACCGATGCGACCATGAAACTCCCACGCTTTTGTTGACCCAACTGATTCCAGTCAGGCTGTGGTTTTGTGCTAACCCGCCAGCTTGAATCGGACAGGATGTATTGACCATCTGGGAGTGCAACCAGAGCAAGCAATGCTGGACTGACTCCCCCGCTCTCCCAGTCTTTTGCTGCGATCGATATTAAGTTTTCTCCATCGAGAAGAAGCGGGGTTAAATCAAATATTGAAGGGGTACGCCAATCGGGATTCTTGCCGAGCAACTTACCGTTTACCCATATTTCCGCCTCATTGTCGCAACTGATATACAGCTGGGCACGTTCGGGGATGGATTTCAGTGCAAATGTTTTGCGGAACCAGGCAAATTCTCCATCGCCGGCTGGGCTCGCCCCGATCCAAGATAGACCTTGTGTCTGATTTTTTTTGGGAAACGGAAATGAATTGATGAGGTTTTTGTTGGGGGGCCCTGTTGCGTTGGTTGGAGGTGCTTTTGCGAGCGTCTCTTGCTCCCATTTTAGACGAGCGTCACCGAGTAGATCTTCCGGGTTGGCTTTGATGAACTCTAAAGCTGCGATACGTTCTTTAATCGACGTTTTAAACTCATTCGCATTTTGAAGGATTGGCGAGACGCTGAGTAACGGTTTGGTGTTTCCGTTGGTTGCGCCGTGCCCAGGTTCAGATGAAGTATTAAAGAAGGCGTAAAATCGGTAGTAGTCGCGCTGTGATATCGGATCGAATTTATGATCGTGGCATTGGGCACACTTGATGGTCAAACCAAGAAAAGCTGTCGAAACTGTGTCGATCTGATCCGCGATTCTGGCAACTTTGTATTCCTCAGGAATAGTCCCGCCTTCATGTGTATTCATGCTGTTACGGAGAAATCCAGTGCCAACGATTTGATTTTCACTAGCGTTCTTTATCAAATCACCCGCAAGTTGCTCCCGAATGAACTGGTCGTACGGCATATTTATTTGGAAGGCCCGAATCACCCAGTCTCGCCAGCCCCACATGTCACGATGGTCATCAATCGAATAGCCGTTAGTGTCTGCATAACGAGCCACGTCCAGCCACTCCATAGCCATCCTCTCTGCAAAAGCAGGCGTTTTCATCAGCTGTCGGATCGTTTGCTCGTAGGCTTCGTCACTGGGATCTTCGAGGAATGCTTCGAGTTCGCGGAGTGAGGGGGGGAGGCCTGTCAGGTCCAAATATAATCGGCGAAAAAGTGTCGCGGGAGAGGCTGCCGGAGCCCATGAAAACCCTTCGCTCGTCAGTCTGGCAGCGATAAAATGGTCGATTTGATTGGTCGATTTGATTTGTACTGCGGGCACGGGGGGCCGGGTCATTGGTTCAAAAGCCCAATGCCCAGAATACGGCGCACCTTCTTTGATCCAACGCTTGAGCAGCTCGATCTCTGCAGTTTTCATCGGCTTTTTGTGTGCCGGAGGAGGCATCTGCTCACTCTCATCGGTGCTGACGATTCGTCGGTAGAGTTCACTTTGATTAAGTTGGCCCGGTGCAATTCCAAAATACCCACCCAAGTCGGCAAACGCTCCTTCTTTCGTATCGAGACGAAACTCGGAATCCCGGTTCTGTGCATCCGGCCCGTGACAGGCGAAACATTTTGCGGATAAAATTGGACGAATGTCCCGATTGAAATTCAGAGTCTCTGGTTCATCGGCAAAGGTCATCATCGACATCGAACTGAGTAGCAGGCACACGATTGTGCTGATGAGGTTACGGCATAACTTGATTGGAGGTTCGCCAAACCAGCTCGTCAGTCTCTCGGTGAATTTCAAAGTCATGCAGTTATCTTTGGTCATGGCGGACAAAATGGATGCGGCGTTGTGCCGCGGCGAGAGGCTATTTTTTAATCCCTTTTCAAGATGAGCCATCGTGACGTCTCTTATTAATTGGGTCGCAACAAAATTGAAAGATCTGGCCCAAAGTTACAGAGGACGATGCACTCATGGAAATTTTGGGGATGGGGGCACGGCTCATTGTTTTTGTTTTTTGAACCCTCGTTAATTTTGGAACAAAACTCTTCAAACTTTGCTTCATCGTACTGGGCTGCCGTGTCAATTAGGTGTTTCATGTTGAAGGTGGATTGATTGGATTCAGTTCACTCAACTAATTAAGTCGGGAATTGGTTTGCCTTCGTCTGTTGGGCCAATCAGTCGTTGATTGAGTCCCTGGTAGGGAAAACTAAACTTGTAGGGATTGATCCCGATCTGATTTAAAATTGTTGCCTGAAGGTCGCGAACGCTGACTGGATTTTCGGCGATGTAGTAACCAATATCGTCAGTTTGACCGTAGGCACCGGGGCGGATTCCACCGCCCGCCATCCACATTGTAAAGGCATGTGGATGGTGATCGCGGCCGATGAAGCCCTTCTTGAGTTCTTTATTGACGTTGTTTTGCATCATGGGGGTACGACCGAATTCGCCACCCCAGACAATCAACGTTTCATCGAGCATGCCGCGCTGCTTGAGATCCATTATCAGGGCCGAAATTGCGCGGTCGGTTTGCGCACATTTAATTGGTAGCGTTTCATCGATTGACTCGCCGGGAGATGATCCATGGTGATCCCAGCCCCAATCATAAAGTTGAACGAAACGCACGCCGTTTTCAACTAAACGGCGCGCCAATAGGCAGTTGTTTGCGAAAGTAGGATCGTCTCCTTTGTATAGGCGTCTCGGGTCGGCGGCTGATTCAGCCTCTGAGACGTGGCCGGGTTGAGCGCCGTACATGTCGAGCGTTTCTTTCGACTCCCGACTGATATCCATTACTTCAGGGACTGAGACCTGCATGCGGAACGCAAGTTCATATTGAGCAATGCGGGTGATGGTTTCGGGATCACCAATGTGTCGGTGTTGGTGTCGATTCAGGTCACCAATGGCGTCGAGAGTTTTTCGTCGTGCTGGTCGAGACAAGCCATCAGGATTGGATAAAAACAAAATGGGGTCACCACCATCGGTTCGGCATTGCACGCCTTGGTAGACCGTTGGAAGGAAACCGCTTCCCCACAATGATTTACCGGAGCTTGGTGTTTTTCCGCCCGACGAGAGGACGACAAAACCGGGGAGGTTTTCATTTTCACTTCCCAAACCGTAGGTGACCCAAGAGCCCAGGGAGGGGTAACCGAGCAGCGAATTTCCGGTGTGCATAAACAACTGGGCAGGTGAGTGGTTGAACTGTTCGGTATGGACGGAACGGATAACGCAGATGTCGTCAATCACCTTAGCGAGGTGGGGAAGTCGATTGCTGACCCATTGGCCACTTTCTCCATGTTGCTTGAATTCGCATTGGGCGCCTAACATCTTGGGTACGCCTTTGATAAAGGCAAAGCGCTTGCCTTCGAGATACTCTTTCGGACACTCCGTGTTGTGAAGTCTGCTCAGGGCGGGTTTATGGTCGAACAATTCCAGTTGGGATGGCGACCCCGCCATGTGCAAGTAGATGATAGATTTGGCCTTGGCTGGGATTCTCCAGGCTTTTTCTGCGGCCGTTCCTTGCCGAGTGAGCAAGGAACTTAGTGCGATCGCTCCAAACCCAAGTCCGGTTTGGCCAAAAAAGTGACGTCGAGTAATCGCGCGAGTGTGCTCAAGTGAAGTTGGTAGTGTCATAGCTCATCAGGGTTTCATCAAAGTTTCATCGAGGTTTAGCAAGACATTCGCCACTGCAACGAGGCGAGGGTCTCCCTCGCTACGACCGGCGGATTGAAGAAATGATTTTCCGTCAGCCAGTTCCTCTTGAAGAGATTCGTACATCTGTAAAAGGCGGTCAAGTTCTGCTGGTTCTGCGTGGCGAATGAGAACCCAGCGGAATCCATTGGCGATTTGCTCTCGCGTCGTTTGAGCAGATGTTTCCATCCGTAATGCTAAGGCTCCCGCCGCTTCGACGAACGCCGTATCATTAAGAGTGACGAGTGCTTGTAGTGGACTGTTGGTTCTCACACGTCGGATCTGGCAAACTTCGCCACTTCCTGAATCAAATGTGAGCATCGCCGGATAAGGACTTGTGCGTTTTTTGTAGGTGTATAATGCGCGCCGATATCGATTGGAGTCTGTTGAGTTTTTCCATTGGTCGCCACTATAGGTTGACTTCCAGACTCCCTTGGGCTGAGGTGGCATCACCGAGGGGCCGCCAATTTTTTGCGTCAATAATCCTGACGCCGAGAGAGCCTGATCGCGAACCATTTCTGCTGATAATCTGAATCGGGGACCCCTCGAAAATAACCGATTGCGGGGGTCAATTTTTAGTTGCTTAGGCGTGGTTGCTGAACTTTGTTGGTAAGTTTTGGATGAGACAATGGTTTTGAGCAAACGTTTATGCGACCAGCCCTGTTGTTGGAAATCAACGGCCAGCCAATCCAGTAATTCAGGATGGGAAGGGAAAGTTCCTTGGGTCCCAAAATCCTCTTCCGTCTCGACAAACCCAATTCCAAATAATTGGGCCCAAACGCGATTGACTGCGACTCGCGACGTAAGTGGGTTTTGGGCTTGCATGAGCCATTGTGCTACGCCGAGTCTGTTGCGTGGTGCACTTTCCGGGAGTTCACCAAAGGCACTTGGAACACCCCCGCTGACGCTCTCACCTGGATCGAGAAAATTACCTCGATTGTGAATTCGTGTCTCGCGGTGTTGGGTGAGGGGAAGCTCTCGCATGATTGGCGTGGAAGGTATACCGCCTCGAACTGCGGCGATGGCTCGTTTTTTCGCGTCCACCTGTGTATGAAGCGCCTTGGTTGCTGGAAAGATCTGCTGGCGAAAGATAGTCTTCAATCCGGCCTCCGCATCAAGTTCGGCCATCAGCCATTGGCTAGGATAGGTGCTGGCAGATATGCGAAAGCTCTTAAGCAATAATCCGTTTCCATACTCTTGTTCGAGGGTCAGTCTCAACTGCTGGCCTGAACGGGGTTCGACTGCGGTTTCAAAGTCGAAGACTGCGCAATGGGGTGTCGCGGCATTCGGGGAAAAGGCCCAGCCTGCTCGGTTCTTACCATCAATTGCTTTATTGACTTCCCAACCAGCCTGCGAGAAATCTGCGCGTGCTCGGACAAGTTTAAGCGGGACTGGATCTTTTCCAGGCTCCAACAATTCAATCGTCAATTCTCGCAAAGCCACGTTTTTGTCTTGCCACTTGCCACCGGGCAGTTTGGGGAACGTGTCGATACGGATCGACGTAAGAGGTTTGTCGTTTGGCAGTTCGAGAGTCAGCTTCCAAATGTCTTTATCCGGTAATTCCTCAGTGGCGACCAGCGTCCCCTGATCGTCTTGGTTCAGTGTGACGTTGTGCTTCGATTCGAAACGGGATTTTACCAAGGGGAACCACAAGGGATGACGTTCAAACTGAGAGTTCCAAGTGGTCCAAGCTTGGGGAAAGCCTTGGGGATCCTGATTGTATCGTTGCTCAAGCGTGGCTCGTTCACTTTCAAGGGTCGCGATTTGTTCCTTTTGTAGCCGCGTTGGTGTTGGGAGCGTCGGCTGTCTACGGTCAGCATCTTCCGTTTGGTTGAAGAAAGCATACAGGGCGTAGTATTCTTTTTGACTGATGGGATCATATTTGTGCGAATGGCATTTGGCACACCCCATGGTCAGACCCATCCAAATTTGCACCGTAGTATCAACGCGGTCTTTTACCGCTGCTACGCGGAACTCTTCGTCATCTGTTCCGCCCTCATCATTTTCCATCGTGTTACGATGAAATGCGGTTGCCAGAATTTGATCGTTGGTTGGTTGGGGGAGCAGATCGCCAGCGAGCTGCTCAATTGCGAACTGATCGTAAGGCAAATCCTGGTTAAGAGCGTTAATCACCCAATCGCGGTATCGCCAAATCGTCCGAGGACGATCTTTTTCGTACCCATTCGTGTCTGCGTAGCGAGCTAAATCGAGCCACATGCTCGCCCAGTGTTCTCCATAGGCATCTGAGGCGAGGAGCCGATCGACTACTTTTTCGTAGGCCTCGGGTGATTGGTCCGCCGCGAAGGTATCAGCTTCTTCAATCGTCGGTGGTAATCCAGTCAGATCTAGCGACAGTCGCCGAAGCAATCGCAAGCGGTCCTCGGGTGGTTTAGGCTTTAGGCCGACTTCCTTGAGGCGATCGATGACAAAGCCGTCGATTGGATGGGAGGACCAGGTTGTTGGTGTTTTGTGTGGTTCGGTTTTAATCGGCGGCACATACGACCAATGTTTTTCGTACTTGGCCCCCTGAGTGATCCATCTTCGCAGCAGCTGGATTTCGTCAGAACTTAATTGGTGTTCAGTGTCTGGTGGAGGCATGACAAGCTCAGGATCATCCGACTCGATTCGGGCGATCAATTCGCTTTCTTCAGGTTTGCCCGGTTCGATCGCTTCAAATTCAATGGCATTGGTCCGCACATCAAGTCGAAGGTCGGCTTGACGCGAAGCAGCATCCAAACCGTGGCAAGTGAAGCAGTGTTTTGCCAAGATGGGGCGAATTTGTTGATTGTATTGTGTCGGTTGTGCGACACAAACAGATCCCCAGTAAAGCGAAGTGACTAAAACCAAGGCGTAACGAAAATCAGCAGATATTCGTGGGCGTAAAATTAAGTCGCACATTGAAATAACCAGGCTCTGTAGGTTGGTGGGCGTGTAGGAGTCATTGCAAGGTTGAATACTGGACCGTTTCCGATCCCAAGCCCACGTCCCGTCATACTAAATTGTGTTCGGTGTTGGGCCCCGAGTCTAGCACGTTCGTTTTTTTTCTGTGCTCAATTACAGCAGGAATGTCCTAGAGATGCGAGATATTTCATTTCCTTATTCAGGCTTGAATGATAGCCAATTGGAGCATTTAGGCTGCTGTCTGCCCTTGTCTTTACTTCGAATAGCGGAGAGGCAATGATCGCCTCATTCAGTCAATTTGTCGCACTTAAATTTGAAGTGATCCGTAAAGAGTTGGGGGGTTTGAACCAACGACTGTCTGCCAACTTCAAAAAGCTACCGTTCCATTTTTTTTAAAAAAAGGTAAAGGCATGATTCGATCATCTTGACTCCCTCGCAAGCGGTAAGTGTTGAGTATGGCTTGATGCCCAACGCTTCGGATCGGTTGTGGTGTCTGCCACGGTTTTGCGTAGCAATCTCTCAAGCCTCTACTCGCACTTAAGCTCTACCGCAGAATTCGAATAACTTATTTGGAAACGAATTCCATTTTCAGTAACTAGTTTCGAATCGGCGTTG
>JAQWLH010000132.1 GCA_029247405.1 Mariniblastus sp. | reverse complement strand
CATCACCTATGCCCCCGAATTCTTTGTCGCTCTCTCAAAGAATTTAGTGACGGCCAAAATTACGATCGTGACGTTTCGCACTGACCGCGAAAAATCAGAACAATATTTAAGAGAAATCGGGATGCGCTATGATGACCTTGTGCTCTCCTCAGACGAGAACCAAGGCAAGCGAGATGGACAAACTCTGGCTGAGTGGAAAGCTGATTTTGTCAACACGCTGATGCCGGACATCTTCTTTGAAGATATGCCAGAAGTCGTCAAACTGATTCGCCCCGAGATTGTGGCTTTTATGCCGTGTGATGACATCATTCGCGAGTGGATTGGTAAGCATTCTTGATTGGTGGCGAGTGACAGGTCCATCCGGCGGTTTCGTTAAGGCGTGAAACTGTAGGATAAAGTGACCATTAATCGTGACCTTCCATAGATTGTAATTATGATCCAAAAACGTTTGTGCGTTAGAGGGGTCAGCGTCAAGTCTCAATTGCCGGCGTCTCAATTGCCGGCGTCTTTATTGGGGGAGCGTTTAAAGCATTAATATTAGTGGTTTAGATTCGCGAGCTCAGAAGCTGAAATTCATTTGGGGCGATGCTGAGATTTGCAGCTAATCGCTAATTAAAAAGCGAGATGTCAAAGGTGGCTTTGCCTGTGCGGTTTACGATTTCATAAAATGTGTCGTTAACAATTGAGATTTTTGGTAAAACCAAAATGCTAGTCAGTTTGAAACTGAACCTGCGCACAATTCAATCGTCTGATTATTGGACTTAATTCGTTAGTAGGCTCATGGAATCTTAAATGTCCGAACCCCCTAAGACCGGATCGCGATACAGGGTTGGTATCTTGATGCACGCTAGTCAGGAGCACATGCGTCAAGTGGCCTTGGGGGTTGCTCATTGCGCGCAGTTAACCCCAGATTGGGAGGTTTCCGGCGACGGATTTCACCCACTTATTCCGTGGAATCGACTTAACAAATGGAAGGGCGATGGGATCATCGCGATTGTGAATTCGCACGAACAAATTGAGATATTAAAAAAACTCAATCTGCCTTTCGTGCTTGCGGGTTCTCGAGTGATTGACAAAGAGTATTCTGTTGTTGCATCCAATAATTATTCAATCGGCCAAATGGCTGCAGAGCATCTGGTTGAGTCTGGCTTTCGGCGTTTGGTTTTTTTGGGGCAAGCAGTTTGGGATGACGAGCTGCTCCGACTTAAAGGTTTTCAGGAGTTAGTGGAGCAGAGAGGCTTGGAATTCATCCTTTCAGATATCAAATTAGATGAATACCGAGCGCGTGATAGTTCGACTCATTACCGAACAAATGTCGACAAATTAGTTACACAGTTAGCCAATTTTGTAACGCCATTTGCTGTTTACTGTCCCAATTCAGTAATTGCTAGAGGTTTGATTGAAGCCTGCAATATTGCTGGTTTGAGCATTCCCGAGGAAGTGGCAATCATCGGAGTCAACGATGACGCACTAGAGTGTGAATCAATCCTGCCTGCGATTTCAACCGTCGTACAACAGTCAAGAAGGATTGGGTTTCGTGCCTGCCAGTATCTGCACGAGATGGTTGTCAATCATGCTGGCGTTAGCCATCAATTTTTAGAACCTCAAGGAATTGTCGCGCGACAGTCGACAGATGTCCTATTGGTAGACGACCAAAAAGTCGAAAAGGCGATGCGTTTTATGCGAGACAATGTCGGACGAGGAATTGGAATTGAAGAAGTGGTAGCCGCTGTAGGGATTTCTCGCCGAGGTTTGGAGGTTAAGTTCAAACAAGTACTCAATCGAACGCCGCTCTCGGAATTGAATCGAGTCAGGATCGGTAAAGCCAAACAGCTGTTGCGATACTCTGATGCTTCGATTACCGCGATTGCCCTTGATTCCGGATTTGGAAGTAGTCAATCGTTCTGTGTTGCATTCAAAAAAGCTTGTGGCTCATCTCCCACTGAGTTTCGTCGCGGTGAAAACGAATCTTGACGCGAGATTATTGGCGGCTGGCAGAGAAGCTGATTGAAATGCGCTTTTTGATTTCCTGATTGCGCTATTTGCCAAGTTCCCAACGGGATTAATAATCACAATTTAACCCCTAGGATTACACACTTCGTTTTCTCGGTCAGGCTGCAATGCAAACGACTTTGAACTCTAATCGCCCTGGTTTTACATTGGTCGAGTTGCTGGTGGTGATTGCGATCATCGGTATCTTGGTTGGGATGTTGTTACCAGCTGTTCAGCAGGTACGCGAGGCAGCGCGACGTACACAATGTTCCAATCGTTTCCGGCAGGCGTCCATCGCGTTGCAGAACTACGAAAGTGCGAATAAAGAACTCCCACCGGGTATGTTCTTTACCTCAACTGCATTCCCTAGCAGCTGTGGGCCGGTCGATACTTCATTTTACAATGGGTGGGGTTGGGCCGCCAAAGTTCTGCCATTTGTTGAGCAGAACAACTTGGCTTCTTCTATCAATTTCAGAACCGATAACTACTTTAATAATGCCAATTGGAAGGCCACGGCAACCGTCGTAGAAACGTTTCTTTGTCCGAGTAACCCCGAAGCTGGAGCATTGCTGGAATGTTGTAGTGGTAAATCAAATGGCGGTTCGGCGACCCAAGATCGGGCTCCGTCCAACATGGCCGGCGTCCATGGGAGCAATAGTTTGTTTTGCGGAGGTGTTCGTGGGAATCCAGAGGGAAATGGAATCCTGTTTAATTATTATTCAACACGTTTTTCGGATATCCAAGACGGACAAAGCAACACACTTTTAATTGGCGAAGTCACTGAAGTTCCGGGGAGCCATCCATCACAAGGCCCCGCGCTATTTGGGAACTTTTGGAGTAATTGGGCTGTGCAGTCCACCATTGAGGGGGTCAACGGACCAGGGACGATGCCGGGTGGACGAGACATCACCATCGACCCAATTGACGGAGTGGGGGAAAACCGCCACAACGAATATTGGCGTGAGGCGGGGTTTTCGAGTTGGCACCCGGGAGGTGCAAACTTTGTTCTGGCGGATGGTAGCGTTCATTATATAAGCGAAAATATCGACCAGTCAGCGCTCGATAATCTTGCCACGCGTGACGGAGGGGAATCAAACAATGCATTCAATTAGGCTAAGTGGGCTGCTGGTTGTTTGTGTGTCGATTTTGTTATCCGGATGCGGTGATACACGTCCCTTTCAAGCGACGATCGTACATGGCTCCGTTTCCTTTCAAGGTACGCCAATTCAAAATGGTGAGATCCGCTTTTATCCGAAAGACGGAACAAAAGGTCCAGTCTCGGGGGGGCCCATCAAGGACGGAAGGTTCGAAGTTAAAACAAAAGGCGGCGTTCCAGTGGGTAACCACAGTGTAAAAATTCAGGCATTTCAAACCACGACAGCGAAGCAGAATGAAGATCTGCCACCAGAAGTCGCGGCCGATTTTTCTGGAGACCTGCAGCAGTTTTTGCCTCAAAAATTTAATACAAATACCGAGCTCACGGCTGAAGTATTCTCTTCTGAGAAGAGGCAACAACTTGACTTCGATTTGCAAGATTGAAAATGTTCATCCACATTTGATTGACGATTTGAACAAAGCATTAATCAAATTGACGCGTCCATGACAGAATTCGATCCTTATGAAAAATGTCTCGGGATTTCTCGAGATGAGCGTCCTGTCGATCATTACCGTCTGCTAGGAATTGAACGATTTGAATCAGATGTTTTAATTATTTCTGAAGCGGTTGAGAGAAGAGCCGCCTACCTCCAAGACTTGGCATCCGGTAGCAAATATGCAGATGCGTCACAACAAATTCTCAATGAAATCGCGCGAGCAAGATTAGTCCTTGCTGATCCCCAAAGGAAGTTGGAGTACGATGCGCAATTGGCTTCCGAAAAAGTTACGGTAATAAATTCTTGGCCGACGAATCCTGCGGGCAGGTCGATGCCGAGCAGTGATGTTAAACGCTTTTGGGGTAAGTTCAGTGCAAAATCAATGCTGCTAGTACCATTGGGATTGGCGGTAATTACGGCAACGATTTTGTTCTTGAACCTCAACCGTACTCAACGAATGGCAGAACATGGGATTCATCCCGATGAATCGACCCTTTCAACTAGCCCCTCGGGAAATGCAGGCGGATTTATCGCATCGAATCTTAGCGAGGATTCAGCATTGGGGGATGTTTCCCGACTTCACAGCAGTACATCGAGCAAAGTTGAGCACGCTGGGACGACGAATGATGATATCGTTAAGCCGAATACGAACTTCGATCATTCAAACGAACAAGAAGATTTGGATGCTGGTCCACAGATCGCAAGTCAACTTCTAGAGGGTGAGAAGACAACTCAAGACGTCATCTTTAGCACCTCGTTTGAGGAACAAAAGGTCGAGACGTTTAGCTCACTTCAAGTCGATGACGTTGGCCTAATTTCAACTGGTACAAATCAAATCAACTCTACATTCGCCAAGTCGGGATCTCAGTGCTTGCGGATGCTCGGCGACGAGGGAAATACACTTGAATTTAAGCTGCCTGATCGTCTTCAATTAAGTCAAGGCATCAGTTTTCATGCAGAGCGATGGACGGTGGGCAAGCCATTTGAGTTTTTGATTGAAGTGAGGCAAAACGAGACTTGGACAACCATTGCAAAGCTTGATTCAGCCGTCCAAGTTGGTAAGCGGTTTCTGTCGCATATAAAAATTCCTTTGCCCCCGAGTCCGAAAGCTGCCATTCGTTTTAAGGTCAAAGCAGCCCCAAAATCAGGAGTTTTGATCGACGATCTCAAGTTTCATCTTAGTCAACCCAAGATGCCGACCCAGTTACCTGAAATAGACCAATTCGAGGGATTGGTTGACCACTTTGAGCTTCCTCCAACAGAAGACATTCGCCCTGTTGTGGTCGGTTCGATTCGAGACAACCAACGTTACCTATTGGCAGCAGGACTGTTTTTTTCAAAAGAAAGTTTGAAGCGAGGGTTGGCGTTCTCAATGCGTCGAGTGGGAGAAAATAAGCGAACTTGGGTTGTATCGATGTCGAAATCCGAACTTGGCCATCCGATTGATATCGCCAAGTTCTGGAAAACTGAATTCGAATTCTGTTTTCAATGGTTAGATGCTGCTTCAACTGATCAAGACGTCAATTACCTGAGGAACGGGGCAATTAAATTCGAAACAGATCGAGTCGTTTGGTTAAACTTGCGAAAACCTGTAACCATCAGGGGATTTCAGTTGTCAAATGATGAATCAACCGTCAAAGCTATTCTGGACATTCCCTGGATGCCAGAGAAAAAGTCTGTCCTGTTTGAAGTGCTGCCGTTTACCGATCGTAATATTCCGTCGCATGCGATTCCAGAAATGGTAACTAAAGAACCGGCACGAATGTTTTTTACATCGGATGCCAAACTTGCATTTGTTTGGATTGATATTCTCAAGGACAGTCGGGGTGGAAAACTTCAGGCAAAATTAAATATTAGAATTGACGGCCGAACCAAAGCACTCAAACCGGAACAGATTGTGGAGTATCAACAGGAGTTTTCCAGGAGGGCAGCTTTACTGAAGGTACAACATGATGCAACAAGTGAGAGGGTGAGACAGCAGCAAATTGCAGCAGTGCTCAATGCGACGAATTCAACCGTTCGTGCGCTGACGGCTTACAACCAGACGATCTCCAAAATAGTTGGTCAAGATATTCCCATTGCCGTTTATTGCGTGATTGAGAAACGCAAGATGCTACTTGCTAAAACACCTGGCGTAATAAAATTGAGCGCCCATGTAGATTCCTTGAGTAACTGAATATTCACATCCAGGGGGATTGGAATCAGCATCGGTGTTTGATCGCGCGATATCATAAAACGCGGTCGTTTGATTTTTCCTCATACCTTCAATCGCAATTGATCTCACGCGCGAGCAATGTCGAGCATCATGAGCCATAGCTGAATTCCATGCGTCGCTTCATCAAAAAGGAAAATCGCTGCAAATGGGCGGATGCCGGTCATCACTCGTTCGTCCGATGATGATTGGCTCATGCTGCTTGGGGGAGGTATTCTATTTCTGCCCAAACTGTTGGGCTTCATCCGGTCCGGGTGTCGCATAGGCGGGATCTTTCGCGCGGATGTAGACTTTGCCGTTATCGAGCGCCCGCACGTCGAGTGGTACGATGGTGACGCCTTGTTCGTTAATCGTCCGGGCGTTGTCGCCAAGATTGCGAGATACAATTCCTTCGCGTCGCTCAGGCGGCACGTTACCGTTAAAGAAAGCAGTGCACCACCATTTTCCGTTCATATCTTTGAAAGGTGTCCCGTGACCAAGGAAACGACCAACAAATTGGCGAGGGCCATAGGGACCAGTGATCTTGTCAGCGACGCAGTAATAAAGGTTGTACGACCCCTTTCGTCCTTGATCAGTTGACCATGCCGTGCCCAAGTGAACATATTTGCCGCCGACTTTGATCATGGTCGCTCCTTCATGGCCAATGCGACTGATAGGTTTGCCATCAGGCCCAGGGCGAGATCCGGCGGGATCAATTCGCACTGGCTCGGCGGTATAGCCGGTAAGGTCATCGTTGAGTGGCGCAACCAACGTATTGCCCCACAGCAGGTAGCGTTTGCCATCGTCGTCGGTGAAAATCGAAGGGTCATGGCGTTGCCCCATTTCGCCAGCCATCGGGTGGGTCCAAGGGCCTTTCAACTCCTCACCATTGGTCAGTGCCAGACTGGAATGTTTTTTGGGACAATGGACCAGCGCCCAGCGACGTTTGTCTTCCAGCCAGTGAACTTCAGGGGCCCAGATCAGACGCTTCGCAATTCTCTGGCCACTCATGGCCTTCAACGTATTGTCGACAGTGAAAATCGGGCCTAAAGATTCCCACTGGATCAAATTCTTGCTGCGCCATAACCGAACTTGAGGACCAACAATGCTCTCGGGGCCAAGTCCGGTGTTGTAAGGATTCTTGGCTTCACTTGGATCGCCTTCGCGTGGTTGCGTCCCTGTCAGATAGTATTGCTTATCGGGACCGATCAAGATGTACGGATCACGAATCCAACCCGACTTGATGAACAGAGCTTTGTCGTGGGACTTTAGTCCTGCGCGGATTGTTTCTGCGTCCATCACTGGGGCAGGTTTGCGGTCTATGGGAAGTTCGATGAGGGCTTCTTTTGGGAGTGGATCGGCGTTGGCCGGTGGTGGCGGAGATTCGTCGAACAGTATCTTGTGCAACTCGGCCAATTTCTTCGCAGGAATCTTGATCACCTTGCGATCATACGTCATCAAGCCGTTGATTTCGCCTTCGACGTCGGTAGTTTGTGTGTACACGCCTGCCGCGATGCCTTGGCCACGAAGTTCGTTCAGCCTGTTGAGCGAAGTGACGTAGCGTTCTAGATATTCCTTTTCATTTTGAGGAAGTCCCCCGTAGCCCCAGTTTCGTCGATTGGCATCCCACAGGTGTTCTTTCACCGCGTAACCGTGGCCGCCAAACTCTCCCATAACTTTGATGTAGTCGTCGAAGCGGCCGTCCCCATTTAACTCAAATGGAAAACCCGGATGTGGGTAACGATGTTCGTCCACCACATCGCCCACGGGCCAAAAGTTTCCACCACTAGCAATGTTGATGATTCGAGTCGGATCTCGCTCGACTGTCCACTTCCCAACTTCCATCGTTTGGTGCTGCCCCCAGCGTTCGTTGAAGGGCACCCAGCTTACAATGGACGGATGGCTCTCCAGGGCCGTAATCATGCGGTCGAGTTCCAGCATGAATTGTTCGTGCTGTTTTGCCGGCCAACTTGCGTCTTTCGGATTCGGTTTCAGTCGTATCCACTCGGGCCACGCCTCGTTGCCGACGCCACCACTGACTTGATCCTGCCAGACCATCATGCCCAGTCGATCGCAGTGATAGTAATATCGACGCGGCTCGACTTTGATGTGCTTGCGGATCATGTTGAATCCGGCTTGCTTGAGCCACTCAATGTCGAACAGCATGGCTTCATCCGAGGGCGGTGTCAGCAATCCGTCAGGCCACCAACCCTGATCGAGCGGTCCCCAGTGAAAGATTGGTTTGCCGTTGAGTGTGAATCGCCAGTGGCCATTAGCATCCTTAACTTTGCCAACATCACGAATTCCAGCGTAGGAGGTAACCTTGTCGATGGCTTGCTCTTTTTCGTCCAGTAACTTGATGACAATGTCGTAGAGATGCGGAGAGGAAGGAGTCCAAAGCTTCGCGTTGGGAACCGTGAGCTCGATCTCTTTACCGCCACGTGCGCGAGCGACAATCTGATTGCCATCTCTCACAACGACTTCGATTTTCCGTTCGGCTTTTGTTTGCGTTTGGACGGTGATTGAACCATTTTTGGCGGATGTGCTGATCTTTAAGTCTTCAATGTGTTCTTCAGGGGCTTCTTCCAGCCAAACTGTTTGCCAAATCCCGGATACCTGCGTGTACCAAATACCACGTGCGTTAATGACTTGCTTGCCGCGGAGCTGAAACGCTTCCGTCGCATCTTCAACGCGGACAACTAGTTCGTTTTCGCCTTCCTGGATCTCCCCCGAAATATCGAATGAGAAGGGTGTGTTTCCACCAACGTGACTTCCTACCGAATTGCCGTTGACGAAAACTTCGCATCGGTAATACACCGCTTCAAAGTTGAGCAACCAATTCTTCGCGGCCGGCTTGTTTTTCAGGCTAAATGTCCTCCGATACCATAGCGCTTGACTTGCATCGAGCAAACGTTGTACTCCACCAAGTTTGGACTCAAGGCAGTAAGGTACAAGGATCTTGCCTGTCCACTCCGTAGGCGTCTCTTGCGATTTGATCGACGTGACTGCGTAATCCCAATTGCCGTTCAGGTTTGTCCAGTCTTCTCGCTGGAGTAGAGGTCGGGGATACTCTGTCCATGCATTTTCAGCAGTAACCTCGGCTCCCCACTTCGTCATCAATTCTGATAAAAACGGTTTCGTGCTACGTTTCGGCTTAGGCAACTCCGGCACGTTGTCGGCATCAATCAGGTGTACGTCAATGAATTGGCCACCCGTGAGTTGCTTACAATGTACCGCCAAAAGATTCTTGCCCGTTTGCAAAGCGGACCGCTTCTTATCGGCGATTGGAACAACGATGTACTTGGACTGAAAGCCTTTGACTGTTGCGATTGGTTTGCCGTTGAGGTAGACCTCTGCGTCTTCGTCATGGTGTATTAGCAACGCAGGTCTGGCTGGAACTGACTTTAGTTCGAACGACTTGCGCAGCCAAATATTACCGGTTGCCCACGTTGTCCCGACGCGCGATCCTGGAGTTCCAAGGGTTCCAAACCCACCGGATCCTTTTTTCCAGTCCGCGTCGTCGAAGTTAGCTTTCCGCCAACCAGCAGCGGGGCGGCGCAATGTGTAACGCCAGTCGTCGACGATCTCTTGTCCGATGCTGACAGATGACAACAAAGCCAAAATGGCTGAAAGCAAAAATATTGTTCGATTGTTCATGAGGTTTCTCGCAGTATTCGTTTGGCCTGGATGTTTTGGCTGGACTCTCGTTTTCACTGCCGCACGTTGAGGGTGGGGGGCCCGCTATTGGGTTTTTTTGAGTTGCTTGTCCCATCATTGTCGGCGTCACCGTTGGGGCGATCGCAGGGATCAATGGGGCGAGCGTTGGCAATTCCACCTCGTCGCGACTCGGTCGTCACGAAACCGTTTCCATAGATTGTGTTTGGAGATGTTCGCGTTGAAGTCGATTAACTAAACCTCGCCGGACTCGCACCACTCCATCAGTGTCCACCTGTCATCGAAGATTGCTGATGAAGGGCGTTGTTTCGTTGCCAAGTTTTTCGTCGTTTTAAAGTTTGGAGAGTGCGCGACGAGTTCAACGGGACGTTTGGTAGGTAGGGTAGATTTTGGTTTCGAAACAATCGCTTTCTCTGTGAGAACGAGGGACTCACCGTCGATGCTCGGCGGCAATGGAATTGGAGCTGAAGCGGATGGTTTGTTTTTCTGCCGATTTCGCTTTCGCTTTCCTGCGGCTCGTGGAGCGGGTTCTGGATAATCTGCCAGTATGCGTTTTAACTTCTCAACAACCTCGGGTAGCTCAGTTGCAAGATTTTTTGTCTCCAATGGGTCCGTTTTGTAGTCGTAGAGCTCGTACTCGGATGAAATCTTTGCCGCTCCAAATCCTCGCCACTCGACCAAGCGGTAGCGTTCTGTACGAATGGCCCGACCAAGCTTTTGTTTGGGATAAGCGTGATAGGCGTGATCGCGAACTCGGGTCGAGGAATCCTTCAAAACGGGAACAAGACTGATGCCGTCGATCGGTTGTGGTCCTGTCGGTAATTCGATGCCCGCAAGGTCGACAAGCGTTGGGAAAATGTCAACACTTTCCGCGAGCTGCTTTGTCGACGAGCCGGGCTGCGTAACGCCGGGGGCTGCAATGAGAATGGGGATGCGATTGGCTTGCTCGTAGTTGGTGTGCTTCGTCCAAATACCGAGGTCACCAAGATGAAACCCATGATCACCCCATAAAACGACAATTGTATTGTCAGCCTGTCCCGACGATTTCAGTTCGTCGAGCACCTTGCCGATCTGAGCGTCGACGTAACTCACCGAAGCATAATAGCCGTGTATTAATTTGCGTGCGGTCGTGTTATCGATCGCCGCCGGATTATTCTTGTCTGGTACGGGGAAATAATTGCGAATCTCCCCCCCGCGTTTTTGAGCGACTTTGGGTGAACCGGCAGGAAGTTGTGGGTTTGATGCGAGGTTAAATGCATCGGCATCGTACAAATCCCAATACTTCTTTGGAGCCGAGAATGGCAGGTGAGGCCGCGCGAATCCCGCGACAATAAAGAATGGTTTGTCGCGGTTTTTTGCCGCCTTCAATCGGCGAATTGTTTCCGCTGCGACTCGACCATCCGCGTAAGCATCGTCAGCAACATCAGGATGCTCGAAAGCCGCCCCACGCGATAGCGAATTCATTCCACCCGGTGGTGCTTTGACATTTTGGAACATCGCTTCTTCGCGAGTCAGATTGCCTCCTCGTGTGGAAGCAGGATCGACATACTCAATGACTTTCTCTTTGTAATGTGGGACAGAAAACGAATCGGGGTCGCCATGATTCCCGTGGCCGATGTGAAAAACTTTACCGAGTGATTCGGTGCGATATCCATGCTTGGCAAAATATTGCGGCATCGTGATGGCGTCCGGAACAATTTGTCGTAATGGGCTGCCTAGTCCATACAACCCCGTCGATGTTGAGTGCGAGCCGAGCATCAGCGTGAACCGCGACGGAGCACACACCGCCTGATTGCAATAAGCCAAATCGAATCGCATGCCACTCGCCGCTAACCGGTCAATATTCGGTGTTTGAGCCTGGGAATCTCCGTAGGCTCCAATTGCTGGCTTCAAGTCGTCGACCAGGATCATCAGTACGTTCGGACGATCGTCCCCCAAGACAGACAATGGTAAGAGCAAGAGCAGGATACTAAGGCCGATGCTGTGTCTTAATTTCCGGTGGCTGCGTTTGGGCTCGCAGATTCTTGCCATGATAACTACCTTTTTGTCTGTGTTCATGCTTGTTCTATTTTCTTGAGGGAGTCTTTGTGCCGTGGCAGAAGGTGCATCTGCTTTGCCCGACCTTTTACTTTGTTGACTGAACATTTACCTCGGAAAAGCACGCATCGGTGTTGACGACTCGCAAGCCGATAGCTCCTCGGTCGTAAGTTCCATCTGTGTGCTGAAGCTTCTGCTTGCCGTTATGCAGGACTGTGAAGTGATCACCATGGACGGCAACCGACAGTCGCTGCAGTTGCGTGACGTCGATGGTTGTTTTTGCGCGGGCGAGTTCCTGCCAACGCTTGCCATCGGTTTTGCCAAGAACTACTAATTGTGTATGTGGGATCAGCCCAGCGAAATAGCCGCGTTGGGCATCATATCCGACGGATGCCCCCGTCGTTCGGAATAGCAAGCCCGCGTCATGAGCCTGCTCGTCGCCCCGGAAGTCAATCGAAACGTCAGCTTTGAAATTCTGTGACGGGGTGGCTGTGAAAACGACTTTCTCACCGCAGCGATATTCGTTGATGGGAGCCTCAGGCATACGACCGAGCCGAATTGTTTTGCCAGTGACCTCCAGATACTGATGATGGCCAAAGTAGTCGTAAGAGTCTGACGAGAATTGGCTCTCGGTTATCAAGTCACCCGCTGGTCTTCGTAGCACCTCGCCAGGCTTAACTGGTTTTCCAAACATGGGAAATCCCTTTTTCCCGATTCGAATTGGTTGAGTGTAAATGGCGCGTCGCCAACCCGATTCACGGTCTTGTTTCGCATGAAAGACGTGCCACCATTGCTTGCCATCGAGTGACTTTACAAAGCAGGAGTGACCAATGCCGTAGGTTGTCGGCGTACCGTTGAAAGCTGGTTTGGGACGCTTCTTCCATGATGATGGATCCAATGGGTCGTTGCCGACCAATTCCAGAAGTCCCAGTTTGTACGTTGGCAACCAAGAGGCTCCGCATGAGTAGACGACGGTCGTTTGTCGCTTGGTTTGAAACACCTGTGGAGCCTCGTTCAGGCCACGCCGTTTTTTGTCGGGCTCGAGCCGCTCCCAAAGGAAATCATCGTTGTTGCAGATGCGAACCCGAGGGCCAGCAAGCTTTGTCGGCGACTCCATCGGAGCAATGTAGAGATACTGTTGATCGGAGTCTGGCTTGTCCCAACCGGACCAAAGTGCATAACGCTGGCCCTGGTGCTCCAGTACGGTCATGTCGATCGCCCAGGCATTTGGCGACATGCCGTCCTGCCCTTCGCCCGTCGCGAATGGGCCATGTAATTCGTAGTCGCCAAGCGGATCACCGGTCTTGGATTTTAGCGCGTAGGCGAGATGGTTTTTGTTCTTTCCATCGGAAGCCGCAAAGTAGACGTACCAATGTCCGTCGAGGAAATGTAGCTCAGGTGCCCAAACCTGCCGAGAAATCGGGCCGCTATCGGGAGTTTGCCAAACGATGTGTTTCTTGCCCATCGAAGTCACGCTGTCGCTAGTATGGATC
>JAQWLH010000109.1 GCA_029247405.1 Mariniblastus sp. | reverse complement strand
CCATTCCAATCATCAAAATTTGCATTGGTGCTGGAAACAATCAGCGTTCTTCCTTTTCCATCGGGACGGGTGTCGGGATAGTAAAAAGAAAAGGTTCGACTGGTGATGTCGCGACTGAGTAGTAGGTCAGTTTGGAATCTCTCGGCGGTACTGGAAAACAATAAGTCTCCCGTTTCTCTCGGGACGGTGTCGTCCGGGTGCATCGCCATGTAAACCTGAGTGCTGGAATTGTTCAGGCGGACAGATTTGGCTTCGTCGATAAATGAGCCATCAAATTTGTCTTCGCCAATCAGGTTGAAGATGGTGGCGCGTAAGTTCGCATTGGAAACCACCGCCTTGGTTTTGATCGTTCGGCCATTGACCAAAACGGATTGAATGCCGTCCGTGCCAATGTTGATCTTCTCGACATCGCAGTTAATCCGAACGTCGACGCCACTTGCCTTCATTTCCTTTTCCATTGATTTGACCAGTTTGTCGGTGCCACCTTGAAAAACGAAGACTCCCTTTGACATGAAGTTTGAAAATACAATTCCGTAGGTGAGCGCGGGATCTTCAAGCGTCGATCCATTGGCATACGTGATGGGTTCCATCAACAGCCGAATAACGTCTTCGCGACCTGGGAAATATTCATTAAACAGTTCCCGAGTCGTTTTGGACTGGTCGTCGTAAAAGTTCATATTTCGAGCGGCGTCGAAAAATCGTATGACGTTTTCTTCAGCTACGCCAAATTCAGTCGTCAACAATCGCGTAAAATCCTGGCGATCGAAGGTGGTGGTCAGCGAAAACATTGGGTTGTCAAACCGAACGCCTTCAAGCTGGACGATGGAATCAGCAATTTCCTTGGACCAATACCGGCGGCAGCTTTTGACCATGCCATACGGGAAACCGTGAAGCGAGATATCGAAAATGTGGCCGCCCGGTCGCTTGAACCAGGTTGCCAGCCCACCTAGTTTGTAGTGCTGCTCG
Source organism: Mariniblastus sp. (assembly GCA_029247405.1). Lineage (GTDB taxonomy): Bacteria > Planctomycetota > Planctomycetia > Pirellulales > Pirellulaceae > Mariniblastus. The sequence goes on along the minus strand of JAQWLH010000109.1, from coordinate 6,644 downwards.
AGTAGTAATACTGAGAGGCCTTCGCGGGCAAGGATGTTGGCTGCGGTGAGTCCACCAAGTCCGCTCCCGATGACAACCACGTCGTAGCTGTCGGCGGCCCCTTTGAGAAAATCTTTTGGCATAAATTGGCTGGGAATTTCGAGTTTTTATGGGACGATGCGAACCAAGCAAGATACGCGATTCCCCTGATTTCTTCAATGGTTGATGCTGTGTTGGGCTGTTGTTTCCCACGTATCGTTTAAACTTTTGTACGGGTGTTGGTAGTTCTTGTAAGTTTAGGGGGCCAAATGAAAATTGAAGATTCTGATTACGAACGTATCGCAAGTGACATTCATAGTGACTCTAGCCCAGTTGGTATCGATGCCAAAAAAACACACATTTTAATTCTGGCGATGCTGGAAAAAATGAGCAAGCAGATTGAGCTGATCGAACAAAAACTAAATCATGTCGATTTAAAATAGATGTCATGGGCACTGAACAAAATCAAAAGAAGTTGAATACCTTGCAGGCTGATCCCTACTCACTCGATTCGTCCAAGATCCGGGAACCGCCGGTGGGGTTGAGAGCGAGTCTGAAATATCTGGGGCCGGGGTTTATCTTGTCGGCGTCGATTGTGGGGTCAGGGGAATTGATTGCCACCACGATCATGGGAGCCAAGGCGGGGTTCGTGTTGCTTTGGTTTATTATCTTCAGCTGTATCGTGAAGGTGGTGGTGCAATTAGAGTTTGGCAAGCATGCAATCTGCTCGGGAGAAACGACGATGCAAGCGTTGAACTCGATGCCTGGTCCGCGGCTTGGGAAAGCTAATTGGTCGATCTGGTTGTGGCTGATTCTGATGTTAACCAAGACGTGCCAGCTTGGCGGAATCATTGGGGGGGTCGTACTTGGGCTCGAACAACTGATCCCCTCGCTGGGCACTGCTGTTTTATTTGAGAACGAGACAATCAAACTCCCACTTAGGTACCTCACGACTTTGTTAGTAGGGGTTTCGGTTTCAGTGTTGGTGTTTCGAGGGTATTACGTTGTCCTTGAAAAGGCCTCGTTGATCATGATCGGCCTGTTTACGTTGTTGACGATGTTCTCGCTGGTCATGCTTCAATCAACCGAAATGGCCGTGACGGGAATGGAGCTGGGGTCCGGTCTAACTCCAAGTTGGCCCGAAGGCACGCTGTTGTTGGTCGCGATTGGTGCGTTTGGAATCACTGGTGTCGGCGGCGATGAAGTCCTCGCTTATAATTATTGGCTGATTGAAAAGGGCTACGCCGCTTACACAGGGCCCAAAGATGATTCGGTTGAATGGGAAAGACGCGCCAAAGGATGGATTCGTGTTATGTATTGGGACGCGATCCTTGCGATGGTTTGCTACACCCTGATGACGTCGATGTTTTATCTTTTGGGGGCAGCGATTCTTCATCGCAACGGTGTGGTGCCAGAAAGCAACCAACTGATTGCCACTTTGGGCACAATGTATACAGAGACCTTGGGGCCTTGGTCGAAGATCGGTTTCGTGCTTGGTGCTGTGGTGGTGCTCTACTCGACCATGTTCGCCGCCCTTGCAGCATGGACTCGACTTTACTCAGACGCACTCGGGCAAATTGGTGTTTTTGATTTTAAGAATATCAAATCCCGTAAGATTGCAATCGGTGTTTTTGCCTGGGTCTTCCCCGTTGCGTGGACTTTTCTGTTTTTGTTTTTTGAAAAGCCGGGAGTGCTGGTCATTATCGGCGGCGTGATTACAGTCGTGATTCTCTTGATTGTCGTATTTGCTGCGCTTTTTTTCCGATATCGCAGATTGGATCGAAGGTTAAAACCAACCACGATTTACGATCTTACTCTCTGGATCAGTGCATTGGCTATCTTGGCGGTGGCAGGCTTTGCCGGCAAGGATGCAATCGTCAACGCGATTGCTTTGGCGAGGGATTCAGGCTGGATTTAATCGTTTTTCTGGACAGGTAGCAATAGACAGCTCCCAGTCGACGTGGTCTCAACAGTCCGGCGCGTGTTCCGTGTTGAATGGAGGGGGGCTCATCGAGCCTCCTTCAACAATGTCTTGAAGGGGATTGAGAGTTGGACGCAATTTATTGTCGGCTAAGCCAGAACTTGAGGAAGCGGCTTTTTTATTGACACCACTTCATTGGGTGATGCCTTTCCAAGAGTCGCTGCGAAACGGAGACGCCGGCAAGCCAGCGCGATTGTAAAGATTGCATCCGAGCGGGTTGTCAGCCCACGCGTAGCGAACGGCTACGGGGGTTTTTACTTGAGGGTGTGAAACAATCACTTGCTTGCCAGCGATTACGGCATCAGCCGCAAAGAATTTTTTGTCAGCTCCAGCGATTTCAAATCGTTTCAGTTTGCCTCCTTTGGCAACTAGCCCCTCGGCGTGATCGAAGGTTAACCGTGCTTGATCTCCAACGATGCTGATTGCTTTGTACACAGGACCTGAGAATTCAATTGATCTGCCATAATCTTTGGCCAACGCGTTAAGAGCCAAGCGGATTCCAACATCTTGCTTGTTTCGAGGGTGGATATCGTTGGCCTCACCGATGTCAATGATGACTGCTTGGCCCGTTTTGGGGACACGCAATGCCATTGATTGTGCTTCTCGCAGTTCGGCCCAACTGCTCGGCCCAGGGTCAGCCGACGGCTGCATGAAATTCGCCAATTGGACCCAGTAGAACGACATCTCGCTGTTCCATTTGTTTCGCCAATCTTTCACCAGGAGTGGCATGAGGGATTGATATTGATAAGCCCGCCCGGCATTGGATTCGCCTTGATACCAAATCGCCCCTTTCACGGTGAAAGGAACGATCGGGTTGACCATTGCATTATGCAAAAGGGTCGGATGATTCGGGCCGCTAAATTTCGCCAAGGGCTTGGCCCCGAGTGCGGCAGTCTTGGTGGTTGGTTTAAAAGCCCATTTGCCTGCAAGTGAGATGGGTTGTTCGTTGGCGACGGAAAGAAAAACATTCTCGGCGCTACCATGAATGCCGCCTCCACCATGACCGTCCGCAACTCGAATCGAAATCGAATTTTGTCCGGCAACCAGCGTTCCGGCTGGTAATTCATATTTGCGGGACTGAGTCCAGTCACTGAGGCCACCAACCTTGGTTCCGTTAACGTAGGTTTCGTCGATGTCATCGATCTTGGCGACCGACAAGGTTGCTTTTTTTCCAACCCAACTTGCCGGAATGGAGACTGAGCGGCGATACCACGCGACTCCGTCAAGGTTTGGGTAACCTTGGCCTTCCCAGTTGCCGGGTACATCAATCTTTTTCCATTGGGTGGTGTCGACGTTTGCTTTTTGCCACTGATCCGATTTGTCGGTCATGGCGACGTTGAAGTCTTCTTGCCATTTTTTCGCTGCTGCTTCAATTTTTCTGGCAGTCTTCGCGTCACCAGCTTTGGCTTCAATTTCCAATACAACGTCTTTGAAATCAGGGTGACTCTTTAAAGACTCACTACTGATCCATGTTTCAATGATTGTGCCGCCCCATGACGTATTGATCAGACCAATCGGTACGTTTCTCAATTCTTGGTGCAGATGGCGGCCAAAGTAATAACCAACTGCGGTGTAATTACCGACAGTTTCTGGGGTGCAAACGGTCCAACCCGAATTTGGACCATCGGGCTTCTTGCGTGGACTGGTCAAGTTTTGAACTTTAACGTGTCGGATCAATGGATAGTTGGCATTGGCCTTTTCTTCTTTGGCGTTGTTTGAATTGTTAACCGTCCATTCCATATTTGATTGGCCACTGCAGATCCAGACTTCGCCGGCGACAACATTATTGAGCGTAATCGCTTGGTTCGAAGTCTTCGCGGTGACGTGGAATGGCTCGCCTAATCCAAGCGGCTCAAGTTTCACCGTCCATTTTCCGCCGTTGTCGGCGACCGTTTTAATGACTTGATCTCGCAGTGAAACCTCAACGGAATCGTTGGGATTCGCCCAGCCCCAAATGGTCACTGGCGTATTCCGCTGGAGTACCATGTTGTCGCCAAAGATATTTGCGAATCTAAATTCGTCAGCTTGGGCGGCTGCTGTAAATGAAACAAGGAATGCGATCACAAAAGATAAAAGTCGACAGTGCATGTTGGCCCAAATTAAACGGGGACGAAGATTTTCTACTCGGGATTATATCTGGAATTGGCAACGGGATTCAATCATCCCACGATCGTCTTTTTCGATTGAAAGGGTGCAGCAAAAAACCGAGTGGTTGCGATAGGCTGCTGGGGCGATTCATCGGTAGCTGGATCTCCCATGAGAACTTCCAATTAACTTGTAATTCCAACTCAACGAGGCAGTTGACAAGGCACCGCCCTACTCTTGAGGGATGTTTCAATCGGCGTACTGGGTCTGTCGAAATTATCCAGATGCTGGCGTAAGACGCGTTCGCATGCTGCGAGCGTTGGTTTCTGAAGTCTCGTGTCAGGCTCTCAAGCAGTGCATGTTTGCCATTGAGATGCCACTCATCATTGCTCCGATGATACCGACGAATCCTTGGTCGGTTCCACATAGAAAAAGATTGTCGAGATGAGTCGTGCCGTCGAGAACTTTGTCGGGGGATCCGTAGACCGCTCCGTTGTCATGCCAGGTAAAACGGTTGATCGTGGTGGGTGTGAAAAGGTCAGTGTCGATCACATAGGGGCGAAAGTCAGGCGTGAATTTTACGCTGGCAGCGATGCTTCGATCGTACCAACGAAGCTTCTCACGCTGATATTCTTCCTCAGACAATCCGTTCCAGCGATCATAATCGGCGATGGTCGTAATGCGGACAACACCGTCGCTCAACTGCCCCTCGTCATCGCCGTAGGCGTAGTTGTTGGGCGAACAAATCACGCCCGTGCGAGTGTCACAAAGCCCTTCGGATGGTTTTTCCCAGTGAAACTTTTCGGAGTCATTGTAAAACACAATCGTATCGTCATTGCCGATAGCAGATGGTTCGCGATCCAATACGGAAATGGACTCGATAAATGTTAGTTGGCCGGCAATTCTTGGGTCAAGCTCGCTAGTGTCGGAGCACATTCGCATGGTCTCTAACCGCCCCGCGGAAGAGAGCACACGTTTGGCATGCAGTTGTTCGCCGCTATCCAGTTCAACACAAACAGCTTTACCGTCTTCGGCATGAATGGTTTGGACGCCAGAGCGAAGTTTCAATTCACCACCGAGTCCTCGAAACCTTTTCACCAAGTGCTTCAGAATTAAGCGGACACCTTTGTAGGGTCTGGCAAATCCCTCGAGAAAAATGCTCCGGAACATAATGCAGAATTGGCCCCAGCCCATGTCATGTTCGGATGCATTTCCGTACCACATCAAAGGGCACAGGATCATTTCGATCAACAGCGGTTCAGAGATAGTCTCTTCAAGGATCTTCCTGCCAGACAATGCAAATGCTGCTTGGTCTAGTTCGTCATAGTCAGAAATTTTTGCAACCAACGCTTCGAATTGGTCAACTTGATTGGGAAATGCCTTTTTGACTTCGGAGCGAAGTAGATCAAGATCATTGCTGAAGCGGAGTTCTCGGTCTGGAAAAGCGATTCGTGAACCTTTTTGCGGCGCGAGCGCGAAGTCTTCCCATTTGAACCTTAGCTGTCTCAGGATTCTCGCAAGCGGTCCTTTTTTGGTTCCCTTCTCGGTGAAGTTGGTGACCGCGTGTAGTCCAACGTCGTAGTTTCGCCCATTCATTCGGTAGAACGAATTCAGTCCACCGATCGTGTAGTGTCGCTCAAGAATGCAAACTCGCTGATCATAATGAGCCAAGCGAATGCCAGCAGCCAAGCCTGACATTCCCGCGCCAATAATGATTGTGTCGTACATTTCGGACATGATAACGAAAAACAGGTCCCGGGCAGTCCGCGGAACCTGATATGAATTGAGTGACGTTGAAGGGTGTTACGACGCGACGCAGTCAACCATTTTTGGAGTCAGATAACTGACGGTGCTCTCCATCGATGCCAACTGTGGATAATCTTCCTCAGGAACGTTGACGCTGTATCGCTTTCGCAATTCCATGACAATATCGAGAAAATCCATGCTGTCTAGCTCGAGTTGGTCACGAAAATTAATTTCGTCCTTAAGATCTGTCAGATCTTCATCAGGAGCGATGTCAGACAAAATATCTAAAATAACGTTTTTGATTTCTTCAGGGGCCACTAGCATTCTCCATATTATTGCGTCGAGCAAATCACGACCCAACGACTTGGTCCACTGAATCACAGTGGCGTCTTTGTTAAAAAATCAGAATTAATCTACATACGCCGGATGACGGTCGCGGAATTGATCCCTAACATCCCAAACGAGTTGTTCAAAATATAGTCGATTTTGCCAATTTCGCGAGGCTCGTTTTTGACCAGACCTGGGAGATCGCACTCGGGGTCGAGGTCATCAAGGTTGATCGTCGGATGGACCACGTGATCCTCAAACGCGACTAGGTTCCCAGCTAATTCTAATGCTCCAGCCGCTCCCATCGTATGCCCAATGAAGCTTTTAGCGTTATTTATGTACGTTTTTTTCGACTCTCCGAAAACTCTCCGGACTGCATCGCATTCTAACGTATCACCCATTCCCGTTCCGGTGGCATGAGTACTGACAATGTCCACGTCTTCTGCGTTTAAATGGGCTCTCTGGAGCGCCATGTTCATGCATTGGG
>JAQWLH010000021.1 GCA_029247405.1 Mariniblastus sp. | reverse complement strand
CAGGCGCATTAATGGATCTCGTAATGCTTGAGTCTCTTCCTCATACCTTGTTAGTAACCGAATTGCCTTGGCCAAGAACGCTCGGCGTTCATCCGCCGTCGGCTGCTTGGAATCCTCAGGCGGCATTTCGCCTCGCTGGATTTTATGTATGACCTCTTCCCACAGTTCGTGGTTATCGACCGTCACTTGCAAATCAAACCGATCCAAACGAACATCGCCCTGGCGTTCATCCGCGCCGTGACATTTTACGCAATAATTATCAAGAAACGGAATATCATTTTTTTCCTGAGCCCGAGCAGACGAAGCCAACATCGATAAAAAAATGAACATCCAAAGATGAATAGCGGATCCATTCATGACCGCTTCAGTTTTAAGCAGGGCTACTTTACTCATGTACTTTTCCATGGACCATTAACATTCCCAGGATCCAGAATCGTGAGACCAGAAATACGATCGCAGAGTTGTTGCGTGTGCGGGCATTAGTCAATCCGGCCAGCATGGCAGTGCCTATGTTGACGCGCTCATTGATTGTTTCACCGGCGGTCTCGCCGACTTTGCCGCTGGCGAATCCACGCAGGTGGACAACGCCGCTACTTTCTAATGTCAAATATCCGGAAAATGCTCGGCTATCGACATCAAGTATAGTCGTAATTTCAACCAGCTTTGCACCCCAGAGTCATTCGTTGTCCATTAAAGCAAACAAATATTGCAGTCGAAAAGGCCAAGAATGAGTTGTGTCGATTGCCTTTTAATCTCTTGTCGGAAAAACAAAGTTTGCTTGAAAAATGCGTGTCTGCAATTGGATCTTCCTCAACCAACCCCGCGACGCTTGGCAGAGATAGCCAGATTGACGGTCATCAGCCGAATAATTCGAGACCCCAATGAGTTGCAAAAGAAGCCGAGAATTCGATCTCACTTTTTTAAAATGACCATCGTCCCAGCAATGCCGTTAACGGCCATGTCAATCCAAGACTAGCCATGGTGTGGATCAAGATCCCAACCAACCGAAGTCCAATCGGAAAAAGTACGGCGGCGTTTGGCTCGGGATGCAAATAAAACCACCCAACGAATACGATTTTGAGTCTTCCGAGGGAACTGCAGCATTGATTGGGAAAAAAAGCGTCCACAAGAATAGGGTCAAGAAAACCAAACAATACGTTCGGCCTTTCACAGCCTGTTCAGGATGACTCATCTTGGCGTGTCCTTAAAATTCGGCGACTTAGTAAACCCAGGCCGGATAGGGTACACAACATACGTATCCCCGATTCAAGCGGAAATATGCACCAACGGAAATCGTTCTGGACCGGGAACGTCACCCACATTCGAAGTCTTTGAATCTTATTTTAGTTACTTCACGGCAGATACTGCTGAAGCATCCATGGCAATGGCTTCGACAGACGCAAACATGCAATTTGCTTCGGTTTAATTCTGAATGATGAAAATCTCATCTTTCATTTTGTTTTCAACGATGGGTTTGGATTTGCTGAAGGCGGTTCATAAGTATTCCAAACCGAGGCACGACAGCACATCGGCTTGGCAGGCAATCTGGGAGATTGACGTAAAGTATGTCTTCGTTGGGCCGGATTGTTTGCAAGAATGTTGTAGATAAGCCAATGGAGGCTATCGCCCATGTCAAATAGCGTCGTTACGACTGGTTGAACGGTCGGGGAAAAAGGAATTGCCACCGGGGCAGAGTCGAGTGTGTCCCTGAACAATATCGCCTACCGTGACTTGATCATAGCTGTTGTGAGTGGCGACATTGAGGTCACCATGAATCTCGCCTGTACGCAAGAAATGATTATTGCCATGACCGAGCAGCTAAGCCGGTGAATCCGGTGAAGCTAGGGGGGCGGGGAGGAAGGTTTTGGGGGAGGCTGTTTTGAGCCCCACAGAAATTAGTTATTACAGAAGACGAGAACTTCAGACTACTGAAGAAGCGACAATCAAATTTAGCGCTAAAAAATCTGCGTGTCCCAGACGAAATGGTTGTGTGTCCCCGACTTGTATATCCCCGACTTGTATAACCGACGTCTACATAAGAAAATTACGGCGAAACAAAAATGCGATTTAGGAGAGGCATGTGTCTCACTGTCCAGTTTCAAGCCGTAGCGTTACTCACCCCAACCATCACTTCCTATTTATTAATGGTAAAAAAATGAAATTCACCATTGTTTTGATCTTTGGCATCACCATCCAAATGCTTGGCCTCGCGCAAACAGAAGCCGTTGCTCAAGAGGCCTTGCCGAGTTCATGGCAAGATTATGTAGCATTCCATCAAAACGCCGGAGCGCTGGGAACATTTACGACTGAAGGTGTTACCAAAGAAATGTGGGTTGGGATTGCCCCTGGGCAAAAATACCGAAACGTAGAAACTTCCCGATTATCGGATGATGGGAAATCAATCCAAAGCTCACACCGCATGGAAACCGAAACTGGCGACGTTATTTCAATCGGAAGCGGAATGCAGTATTGGGATAAAAACAGTGGGAAAGTCCTGTCCTGCTATTCGGGTTTTGATCAGGGTAAACTTTTCACTGGCTCCTCGGAATTAACCGCGATGGACAATGAAACAAAAACGATTCGCTCAATTTACACGGAAACCAGTCAAGGCAAGACGACCCGTTATAAGCATGAAACCAGTCACCCTTCGTCCAATGAGATGCGAGTGGTGAATCAAAAAGAGTCCGGCGGTGAAAGTTGGACCAGCGTTTCAAAACGAGTTGTCGAGTTGGAATTTGCTCCCGCGCCGCGAAAGGTCCTTCCACGTTTTCGTCGGCGTTAAAGTCAATCTATTTCTGAATAAAAATATGGTACCGGCGGAGAGGTTTCGGCCAGCAGTTGTTAAGATTCGGGATCACATTCGTGATCCCGAGTTTAGTTTGGCATCTGCGTTGACGCCTCATCATTCAACGGCCTAATTTCTGTTTCGTGGATTCAAATCCGCTTGTTGCTTTGCCTGTCCCCCAAATTTGGCCGTCTCCCAAATTTGGCACCAGTCCTCAAAAATATTTGGCTAATTGGAACCTTCCGTCACAAGTCTCCACGCTCCAACTACCGAGTCACCTCGCGCGGGTTCGTAATTCGAGTATTTTGAGGAATTGGCTCGGTTTTTAAAAGAATTGGCTAATAACCCGCTGGCGAATTCGTTGTTCAAACGCGGTATCAGTCATTATTTATTAACTACGATGAAACTTGTTTTCTCCGTTAACGTCAAACGTGTCATCAAGTTTCAACGATCAGGATCTCTCATCATGTCTACCAAGAAAACTTTTGCGTTCTACTTCGTTTTTATGCTTGCTACGTCGTGCAGTTTGTTTGGAGACGAACCGATCAAGCAAATATCTGTCACACCCAATCAAGCTGCCTTTCAGGGCACAAGGACGCCACCAGGTGCACTTCTAATCAAAACGGCCCAAGAGGCAGGGGAATTCTTTGACGCGGCTCAGTTGGAGAAACTGGTGGATCAAGTTGACTTTAACATGCAACAGGTTTTGGTATTTGCCTGGCAGGGATCTGGGCAGGACCGATTGACGTTTGAAGTTGCTGAATCGTATCCCGAACAGATTTTCTTTCGGTTTAAAGCTGGCAGGACTAGAGATCTTCGATCTCACACGCAAGTCTTTTCCCTTCGCGCGAATGTTTCCTGGACCGCACCCGATGGAAAACTTGGTGGTGGAGGCCCCCGAGAGTTCGTTAAAGTTGAAATGCAGGGCAAGCTAAACAGTCAGGTGATGGCGATTGGCGGCGAAACAACGGGAGTTATAGTCAACGCTAACAAGATCACATTCGAACTGGAACTCGGTAACAATCGGCGTTTGTGCGCGGCTGCCCAGAAACTTCATGGGAAATTAGTCGTCGTCAAAGGCACCCTGACAACCAAACAAAGTGTGGAAACAGGGCAGCGCTGGATCCTCAATGTAACCTCGCTGACAGATGGAAATTCTACAACGGAATCGGAACCGATTGCGCCAGCCAAAGATGCTGTCGACGTCAAACTTCTTGTGGGAGCGTGGACTCATTCGAGAGAGGAAGACCAAAATTTCGAAGGGAAAGTTTATCGGCCTACCGGCTCGAGGAAATTTCCGCCTTCTCGTTTTCGCAAAAAATACGACTTCAATAAGGACGGCAGCGGAAAGTTGCTCTACTTACACCCCGCGGACCGCCACCAGATGATAGCCTCGCAGTGGAAAGTCACCAAAAATGGTCGGATTAAGAT
>JAQWLH010000096.1 GCA_029247405.1 Mariniblastus sp. | reverse complement strand
CGCTTGTCTCGGCGTCTAATCCTGTCGAGGACGCGATCCTCATGTGTTATCCAATGTTCTCTGCTTTGACAGGATTTGTACTTGCCACCATCGCTCCACGATATTGGCGAAAGCTCTACTATGGGGCTGCACTGTGTTGGCTGTACTCCTTCGTGCTAATGTCAACGATCGCCTTGGGACTAAAAACTGCTCCCGTACTTTACGGAGCCGGCGCAACTGTCTTGGCGATTATTTGGGGAATCAAGTTGAGGCGACTCGCTCGCGAGCAAACTCGGTCTCAGCAATCTATCGACTTGGCAAGCAAATGCCCCTGATTTTCGCCAGTTTTGGTTCCGCTAAACAATTTTTATTTCTTGGTTGGGTTCTCCCGCTCGATGGCGTTTAACAGGTTGCGACGCGGTTTGCATCGCGTTTTCAAGCAATTTCCTGTTCAATTCCGGGACGAACCATGTCAGATTCCAACGCCGCCGAACGTGAACTATCCATCCATGAACTTGGTTTCCTGGATTTGGAGACCCCAGAACGGCCCCAAGTCGTTAGCGGAGTCGCGTTCCCATCGGGTTCTGTAGACGCCGAAGCAATTTGGGGACGACTAGAAAAATTCACAAATGCTAATCCACAATTCCGTTGTCAAATAGTTGATCGCCGATCACCCGCGTGGAAGCAGGATGAAAACTTCGAATTGTCCAACCATTGCGTCGAACTCAGATTGAACAAGTCTTCCGACGAAGACATTCTTACCTATGTTGCCAATGAGGCAGCCCACGGGCTCCCCACTGAATGTCCTCCTTGGAGGATCGCAATCATCCGCGCGAAAGGTGAGAAGAATCAGCCAGAGCGATGCGCAATCGCAATTTGGGCACATCATTCATTGATCGACGGACTGGAGGGAATGAAATTGTACTCCAGTCTTTTGGATTCTCGCGTCAGCTCGCGGAAGGTCGACGACAGCTCGCACGCGGATGCTCCTGTTATCGCCTCGGAAAACAAACCCATGATCAGCGGAAGCTGCGTCCGCATTTTGGCGAGGGATATCATGCGACGCCAAATCAAGAGCCCATTGTCTGGATGTCGCTCTGCTCAACGCAGAACGCTTACGTTTAGCTGGTCACGCAAAGTTTTTGGAAACGCGAAGCGTAAGCATCAGGCGTCATTTCAAGAGGTGTTGTTGGCGGTGCTAACGGATGGACTTTCGAGCTATTGCAAGAAACACGGCAAAAATCGCAACTTGCGTGCGATACTGCCGCTCGGCAGAACGTGCGGGGATTCATCAGGTTTTACGTCCAATCGGCACGATGTTGGATTTATCAATCTGCCGTTGGCGACCTCTAACTTGCAAGTCCGATTGAAAAAAATACGCCGTGGCTTGGATTCGCTACGGCATCAACAGCGTGGCCAAGTATTTCCAACAATTCTAAGTTTCCTTGGGCGGCTCCCAAGCGCCGCACGCGCGTACGTCGCCAATCGGTGGTCGACGCAGGCCAATCTATTAATTAGTGTTCTCCCGGGCGGCGCTGCCCGTCAACAGATTGGTGGAGTTGCAGTACATTCGTTGTTTGCACAGCCAGCACTGCCCCCCAATCACGCTGTGGTCATCGGCGCAATCGCGACTCGTCGAAATGTGTGTGTCACAGTCCAAGTAGACCCGGAGGTGATCGGTAATCCGTTGGAACTTCGAGCTGACTTGGCGAACGCGTACGCCAGTATGGCGATTTAAGCAGGCGTTTTATCATTCGAAATGTCTGGGAATTCAAGCGCAAACTAATTAAATAAAAGTTGGGTGTTTGGTGGCTAGATGACGTTTAGTATTTGGAACGGAACAATAATAAGTCTGTCTGTGACAAACTCAAATAAGGCAGTTCTCAAGGAGTCGAATAAATGGTTGTTTCGAAAAGACTTAATTCGAAAAAAGAAGACCGTGGCCGAATTACAGAAAGCCGTACCGACCCGACGTGGGGGTGCTCCCCCAGTAGAATCAAGAATTCCAAATGGTTCGAGGCACACAAATACACTGCAGGTCAACTATCGCTGGGGCACAAGACAGACCAGCAATATTATTTCTACGACGCCACTGGTTTGGTCATCAAAGGCCACTGCTCTTACAAAGAAATATCCAGTGCTCTCGCCGAAGAGGGGCTGAACCCGATTCGGACAACTGATGGGCGAGCGTTTGTTTCAATCTGGTTCAATATTATTCGCGACTCCGTATGTGGTGAATACCATGAAATTGCGATTAGCATTGACGCCACTCAGTGCGGAGAAAACTGTGGAGTTGATGTTGCTTCAAAAGACAACCCGTTTCACCATTTGTACAGCAACTTTGGAAACTCGGTTTGCAAATGTCAATTTATGCACAGCCTGTATATCAACAGCCCTGTTTCGATTGCTTGGGGTCGTGAAATGCAAGCATTCCCCAAGCACATCGATCCAGTTGATTCGATGATCGAAGATAATAGCCGTTGTTTCGAATCAAAAATTCAATGGCAAAATGATCTGATTTTTAGAGCGAGTGTTCGAAAACAATTTGGGGTGGCACAATTTGTCAAACAAGGACTGGGTCTTGTTTCAGGCATTGGTCCATTGAGTATGTTGAATTTTCTAACCGCCAGTCAATTCGAAGTCCCAATTCAAATGCCCCAGAAAATCGCGAGACAATACAGTTTACCGTCGAAGTATTTGTCAGTCATTCGCAAAGGACTGCATCCTGGTTCAGTTCAATGTTGGCCCTGGGGCGACAGCGACATGCTCGAACTCGGTGATGTCGTAAGACAGTCGGGTAGCGAAGCAAATAACGGCCATGACTTAATTCGGCGATCTGACTTCACGCCAACCGTGGTCACCTACTTACCCTTTATGCAAGCTTACATCGGGGAACCCTAGTCATATTATGTCAATCGATCCAATCTCTGGATCGCGAATTTTCCACTTGCCTTTTGACTGAACATGACTAGCAGAACCTGGTGATGCCATGAAACTTGTGCGAAGCGCCAATTATTCCAGCATCCTGAATTATGTACTAATGCACGTTGGGGCGACCTTGTGCTTTTTCGTGAAGCCTGAGTTGGGTGCGGTCGGAATCGCGTTGGCACTCTATTTCATCACTGGAGGACTCGGCTGGTCGGTCGGCATTCATAGGGGATTGATTCATCGCTCGTTCAAGACTTACCGATGGGTCGAGAACTGCCTCGCACTGCTTGGCGCACTGTCTGGACTGGGTGGTCCCATCTCATCGTCGCGTACTCACTTCGTGCGTGATTTTTGTCAATCCAACCAAGGTATTGCCGATTCAGAGCTACCACGTAAATTTTGGCGAAATTACCTTCGGTCACCCTTTTTCTGTAACTCCTGGTTGGAACCGGCGACCCACGATTCCATTTCTGAGACACTTCGTCAACGCACTTTTTTTCGATGGCTGGAACATCGTTGGGTATTGATCGGTGTCATGGCTACTCTTTTGTACAGTATTGGTGGCCTGACCTACGTGGTTTGGGGGCTATTCGCGCGCGTTACCGTGTCGGCGAATGTATTTGCGTGTTTTGACTATTTTTGTCATTCTCCAAAATGGGGCCAGCAACGGTTCCAACTTGTCGGGGCATCTTGTGATGGACGAAACAATTGGCTGGTGGGCCTTCTTACCTGTGGCGAGGGTTGGCATAACAATCACCACGCAATGCCAACATCTCAGCGAATGGGAGTCGGGCGCTTCGAAGTTGACCTTGGTTATGCAATGATCTGTGGCATGCAGTGGGCTGGATTGGTGTGGGACCTGATGCCCCCAGAATGTGCACTCAAATCAAACGCCCTGCCAATCGTCATCAATCCAACGGATTCAACGAACGATGGCAGAGCATCATAATGTCCGGACATCGGACGATATCGTAGGTATTCCTTATGCAGTTCGCTTCACAGGGCGAGAAACCCGGATTGAGTTTTGGCACCCTAATTCCCATTCACTCCTAGTTTGTTGGTGCCTCACAATAAACGACCGCTAGTTGGATTCTGCTTGGGCGTCTCGGTCACATCAACCGATTTAGAGGAACTGATGTCGAGATGTCTTTTGAACGTGGTCGAGCAGCTCCTCAATTTCTGCCTTGTTGAGAAAGCCCGTCGACCAAAGGTCTTTGAATTCCGTGCAATCTGGATCGAGGGTTTTTGTTTGTTTCGAGATCTGTTCAAACGTTTGGAATGGAGGAAGCTCATCCGTTTTCGGGTATCTCAAACCAACGGATGGGAAAGTTGTTTTCGGGATCAGATCCGAAGCAACAGCCCACTTCCAAACGGCTCGCAGAGTATTGATTTCTTTTTTGATGGTAGATGGACTCAGTTTGCGACCGCGAATTCCTGAATCTTGGGCACGTTTCGAAACGTAGCCCGGCAGATCCGAGAATTTGAGTAATTTCAACTGAAGTCGTTTCCCGAAGTATCGCTCCAAGTGTTTCTTGTGGATCTGCATCATTGCAGCCGAGCCCGGCTCCAAAATTCCATCTGGAAGCGAATCGAAGAAGCGATTGAACAGGTCCCCCAGGCTCGCTTCACGGATGACCGCTTTTTGGTTGGTCTTGCCGTCCGAAAGTAAGAAGGTGGGAGCATCGACAGATTCAGGGAGTTCGATCCGCCCGAGCTCGACAAGCCGGAGCGTTCCCTCAACGCGGGCACGAAGCGAGATAGCTTGCCGTTTGTCTTTCGTTTTAAGCGACCGTTTGAAGCGTTTGCCGCCAAATTGAAACGTAATGTGGAAGTTGCCGGAAGGGAATTGTTGGAGCGATGCCATGGCTCGGTAACTCGTTGGTGATTTTCGTTGAACTTACGCCGGGAACCCGAATCGTCTGTCCACGAAAAAGCAACGAAGTTTCAACGATGTCACCAATCGATCACCAATGAGCTCAGGATACGAAAAAAGGCCTCAAGTAAATTCATGCTTAAGGCCTGTTTCACTCGTTAAAACCGTAGTGCGGATGAGAGGACTTGAACCTCCACGGGGTTGCCCCCACTAGAACCTGAATCTAGCGCGTCTGCCAATTCCGCCACATCCGCAAGTTCGTCTTTTGCCGAGTCAAGTCGACATCGGCGAGAAAATGACTTTAGCAAATCCTCCATATTTCCACCACCGGGGCTTCATTTCGCTTGTTGGTATGCAAAGTGGAAAGGTTGCGTTTCTCTGTGACTCCGTTTATTGGATTGCAGTTCGAAACGCCGTTGTTTTTCCTGATTTCGGAAAAGCGAGTTCACTTGCATTCGGGGAAGCTTGGTCCAGATTACCAACGCGGACGAACGTGTCCTGCGGAGCACCCCCCTTACACCTTCGCGGTTTTAATATCGAGGGATTTGCGGATCCACCAGTTGACTCCAAGCGTCAATGCCACCGGCCATATTTTGTGCACCAGGAAATCCTTGGCTCCGTAACCACTGAACCACTTGGAAGCTACGACCACCATGATGGCAATGCACAACGATCCTCGAATTGCGGTTCGGTTCAAGCTCGTTAATGCGAGTCGGTGTTTCATTCATCGGAATTAATTTGGCTTGCTCGATGTTACAAAAATTGTGCTCATCTGGCTCGCGGCAATCAAGCAACAAGAAATCGCTTTCTTCGTCCAAAAGCTGTTGGACGGATTCAACGTCGATTTCGAGTGGTAAGAGTTCGTTATTTGGGGTCTGTGTCATGTTGATAAATTAAAAAATGCTTGAAGGTCTGGAACCGTTTGGTTGGCGGATTGTTGGCCTCGCGCAAAACGGGTCCGATGCGGAGATAATCATTCGCCTCGGCCAATGCATGATGATCAAAGTCAGAATTGACGCTCGGCGAATTGACGCGTCGTCTTCCAGTTTATCAGGTGGGGAGATTTGAGTAGTGAAATTTCAAAATGTATTATTTATCGGTCAGCTTGGGCAGAGGTGTGAGAGAACCGAATTTAGCGAATATTGAAGTCAGTCACGAAGGGGGATGGGGGCAAACTTGTAACTTGAAGGTTGGGTTTCAGTAAAAGTTGTCGGCAAGTTACAATAAGTTCATCAGGTGCCTCTTAATCTTTGTGTTTGCAGATGTACAAAAGAAAAGCAAAATCTCGGATGCGACTAAAACTTAACCCTCTCATTATTTGTGTTTTTTTGTTTTGCGTCACCGCTAAACTGTGCGGGCAGGAAACTGTTGATTTCGCGCACGATATTTTGCCTGTTCTTCAGGAAAAGTGCGCCAAGTGCCATTCTAACAATGTTTATAAGGGAGGTTTGTCGCTTGAGGCCCGCGCCGATTTGCTCAATTCAGGCACTGTCGAAATTGGGGCGCGAAAGGAAAGTGATCTATTTGAGCGAATTGTTTCCGACGACCCTGATTATCGAATGCCACCTCAGGGCGCTCGGCTGAGTGCGACGGAGATCGCGAACATAGGCCGCTGGATCGACGGAAAACTGGAGTGGCCGGAATCGCTTTCTCTCAAGCCAAAAACTTATCGACGTCCACTCGACTTGCGACGCGTCCAACTGCCGGACGATCCGCAGACGGTTGTGGCTCCAATGCACCACCCGATTGATCAGCTTGTGGAATCCTACTTTCAGGAGCATTCAGTCGTTCACCCGCCACGTTTGACGCCGGAGCAGTTTTTGCGACGAGCCAAACTTGATTTGCTTGGTCAGGTGCCTACCCCCGATGAGTTGAAGCAATTTTCGGCTCAAGCAAATTCGGCAAGCGCGATGATCCACTCAAAAAGCCAACTCGTTGATGAGCTGCTGTCTCGCAACCGGGAGTATGCTGATCATTGGATGTCGTTTTGGAATGACCTGTTGCGAAATGATTACGTCGGGACGGGTTATATCGACGGGGGAAGGAAACAAATTACCCGTTGGTTACACCGGTCGTTAATGGAAAATAAACCGTACGACCAATTCGTATCCGAGTTGATCAACCCCGAAGGCGAGTCGGCCGGCTTCATCAAGGGAATCAAATGGCGTGGCCGAGTGAATGCAAGTCAGATTGAACCACTTCAGTTTTCGCAGAACATTTCTCAAGTATTTTTGGGAATCAATATGAAGTGCGCTTCCTGTCATGACAGTTTTATCGACGATTGGAAATTAGAGGATGCTTATGGGTTGGCCGCGATCATTTCTGACGAACCGTTGATGATGCATCGTTGTGATGTGCCGACGGGGGAACTGGCAACGAGTAAATTTGTGTTTCCTCAGTTGGGTGAGATTGATCAGTCGCTGCCGCCCAAAGAGCGATTGGCGAGGTTGGCCGAGCTGATCGTTTCAAAGCAAAATGGTCGCTTGCCACGAACTTTGGTCAACCGGATTTGGCATCGAATGATGGGCCGCGGTCTTGTCCATCCAGTCGACGTGATGGCTAACGAAGCGTGGTCCGAAACGATATTGGATTTTTTGGCAATGGATTTGGTCGACCACGGTTACGATTTGAAACGCACCTTCAATCTGATTGCGACTTCGAAAATTTATGCCTCTCAATCAGTCACTTCTGAATCAGCGAAAGCCAATGTCAGTCAGTCGTTTGTGTTTCGAGGTGTTTTGCCCAAACGGATGACGGCGGAGCAGTGGGTGGACGCAGTTTGGACGGTCACTGATACAACCCCGGTAAAGATCGATGCGGGAATTCAACTGCCAGGTAAGCCAGCGAGTGCCAAGTGGATTTGGAGTGATGGATCAGCCTTGTCAGCTCCGGGCGGACAGGTCGTTACCTT
>JAQWLH010000093.1 GCA_029247405.1 Mariniblastus sp. | reverse complement strand
ATACGACGTCGAGAATCGCCTGACGGCAGGTTGTGATATGGGGCCGCACTCTCTGTCACTGGGCGTGATGTCAAAAACCTACGGGCTCGCGGGTTTACGAATCGGCTGGATCGCCTCGCTCAACCCTGACGTTATCGAGCGGCTCGCATTGCTGAAAGATTACACGACGCTATGCAACAGTGCGCCGAGCGAATTCCTTGCCGAACTGGCTCTGAGGCACAGACAACGTCTGGTTGATCGCAATCTTGGCTTGATCAAAGAGAACTTAATTTTATTGGAAGACTTTTTCAGCCATTTCCATCAAACCTTTGAGTGGGATCGCCCGCGAGCTGGTTGCATCGCATTTCCAAAACTTTTAAACCAAGACTCAGCTGAATTTTGCGATCGGGTACTGCACGAAACGGGCGTGTTGCTTGCACCTGCCTCCATGTTCGACGTAAACAGCAACCATTTTCGAATCGGCTTTGGGCGGGCCGACATGAAATGCGGCTTGGAAAAGCTGACGCAATACATCAAAAAAGCTTCATCGGGAAGATAAGACCAACGATAGAAACTCATTGATTAAGTCAGTGCCCTGACCAATGGCTGACGACCTCACTTTCAGCAACGTAGCTGAAGGACAAGTCTGCTCGCCCACGAATCGAGCCACCGTCAGCAAATGCTTACAACCCCTGACTCGCCGATTTCAACAACTGTTCGAATTCTGTTTTTAAACTCGAGTCATCCCAGCCAGGACCAATTTCTTTCAACAACTTTAAGACTTTGACCGCCTCAAGTGATTTGCCAGATTCAACCAGTAGTTTTGCCACGTTATATTTGGCTTCGTACCAATTGGGAGTGTAGGACTTTAGCTGTCGAACAAGGCGGCGCCATTGATTGAGCGGCTTGGATGGGTCCGATTTTTGATACTGAAAAGTCAATGAGCGAGCTAGTTGCATTTTAATCCCCGCGTTCCGAGGAAATTTCGCCTCCAGATCTCTCAAAATTTTCGAAGCTTTATCGTACTGTTCCAAGGCTAGAAGTACCTCGGACTTGTTGATCAACAATAAAGCATCCTTATCTTCCTCACCGGCCGGAGTCTTTGCCAGTAAAAGCTCGATAGCGCTCAATCGAATCTCATGGACTGCTGTCGTCGGCTGTCTAACCGATGCCGCCTTAAGACACCGCTCACATAATTGAAGTGCTTGGAGATCATCGCTGATCTGATTCAACCATTGTTTCGAAGTAGCAGGATCGGAATTTGCTAAATAAGCGACTCCAATGGCTCGTGAAGAATTCGCCACACGGCTGTCCGAACTTGACTGCATCGGTAAAAGACGTTTCGCCGAATCCACAAAGGAGGTCGAAGAATCGTAGACCAAACTCAACTCGGCTGCCAGCAACCCAAACTGCATACCGACCGGGTCATCTGCCTGCAAGGTCGACTGTTTCTGTTCTAAAGCCGCAACGATTTCTCTCGTTTTTGATTCGAGCGTGGGGGCTTGTTTCAGTGAGATTGAACTCAGTAGTTTTTTGCCAGTCCAGGCAGCACCAGCCAATCCCGCATCCAAGTGCGGGCTGTCGGTGGCAATCGCCAAATAGGTTTCAAATGCATCGCGCCACTCTTGCTTGTTCTGAAGACGGCCGGCAAGATACAGCCGGGCTTGATTGGCACTCGGCGAATCGGGCCAAGTTTGAAGGTGTTCGCCAAGCTGTTCATCAAACAACCTGGCGTTATCGGGTGTTTGCTCAAACGTTTTGGACAGATTCCAACACCCTCGCAAGTGAGACGACGAAGCATATTCCACTGTCGTATCGTTTAACGATGATTTGATAAAACGATTTGCGGCCAACAGAAACTCGGACTGCGACTCTAAAATTTGCCCAACCACCATGTCAAGGCGCAACGCTTGTGCCGAATCACCGAGGGCTCTGGCCTTGCTGGCCGCGGCGTCGTAGGCTTTGATCGCATCCTCGAAATTGTTTTTCCGGAAAGCATCTTCACCCAATCGAATCAGCTGGTCTAACTCCGTATTTACAATCGAATTCGTCTGCCCGGTGGTTGGACTCATGGCGATTGAGCCACTACCAGAATTTTGGCCGACGACTGCGTTGGGTCGACCGCCCGCCGCTTGAATTAAGATTAGATCCGCTCGGCGTGCCCAATATCCCCCGTGCTTGGCTTCCATCGCTCGGGCTGCCCCCGAAGCAAAATTCAACCAGCGTTTCTTTCCATCGTCTGTCGAGACGCGGGCAGACAAATCAACCGCCAATTCAATTAACGCCAGGTCGAGCGGTGCAGTCGGGGTTGCGATCTCACTAAATTCAAGAATGGCCTGCTTGGCAAAGTCCTCGTCCCCAACCGCAATCGCAAGCCGAATCTTTTGCTCCACCAAAAACATTTGCGCCGTCGACGGCGTGTCCTCGGGAAGCGCATCGAGGATGTTTTTTGCTGTTTGGAAATCGCCAAGCAAACGAAAACATTCCAACTGCCCAAGTGTCGTTTTCCACCAAAGTGGTCGCCCAGGCGAAGTTGCTCGTTGAACTTCAGCCAAACGCTCCTTAACACTGTCAAGCGCATTGATCCGATTCAAACGATCGCTGGGGTCATACAACTGGCTCTTGGTCAAATCGCTTATTGCGAGTTGATATCTGAGGCTATTTTTTAAATTCAAGAGCTGACTCACCGATAAATCATGCTCCGTCAGGGATCGCCCTCTTTGGTTCGGAATTGCATTTTCAATCTCCCGTTCAAGCTTCTCTAGTTGACTCCGAGCAATCCTTAATTGCTTTAAGGCTTCTTGGCGCGCAGTCTCAGTGGCCATTTCAGCGGCGATTTCCTGGCGAATCAATTTCCCCTGCGTGATATGGCTAAGCGCTAGCTGAACTTCGACCAAAAAACTCCGGGGATGCTCGGGATTGTTTTTCAAAAACTCATTTGCTGTCTTTGTCACCTGCTGCCAAGCCACAGACCGCTCACTCACGGGACTGAGAATCGCCTTGGAGGTTTGCGTCTTTATCAATTCAATCGTCAAATTAGCTTGAGACGTTGGATCAACATTTGGCTGCGACAACAATTGCTGACAATAAATTTCAGCCAAATCAAACAGCCGTCGAGCCCGAAGCCCCCCGATCAACTTGGAATCATCTTCACGCTTCAGGCTGAGCTTATGAGCATCTTCAAGGTCCTGAAAACCAAAACATGTTCCAGCCAATTGAAATTGCCCAAACCATGAGATTAAGCCAATCAGGCAGATGGAAACCAATGTGCGCACCATCTCATTGCCCTCGTGGATTGACGGCAAACGAAACATTTTCAAAGCCAGCGATTTGGGCGACATCGTAGGTCTCAATTACATACCCCAATGGAACCACGGGGTCGGGGTGCAAAATCACGACGACTCCAGCGTCAATACCGGCGACGATTTTAAGCTGCTGCTCGACTGCCGGGAGATCATCGGCTTCATCCCCGTTGATGCTCCACGTAGGCGACTGACCACTCCAGCCGATTCTTATGACGATGTCATCGATGTCTTTGGGCGGGGGAGGTTCAACTTCAGGATTGGAATCGGAACCAATTTGAGTTGACATTTCACTGGGCAAAACGTGCTCGACCACCTGAAAGCTTGCGGTCCAGACAAAAAACACTAACAACAAAAATACAACATCGATCATGGGAGTCATCGCCGAATCCATATCGACTTCATTGCCGCGACGCACCAGTGGGCTTGGTCGTTTCATCAGGGGTTCTCCCGATAAACCGCAAATTTCACGTTCCAAATTTTTGCGCCCGTGCAGGCCAACATAATCGGTTCAATCTCAGAATACGGCGTCGAACGACTGCCTCGGATCCTCACTTCAATGCCATCGCCTTCTTTTTCACGAGCAGCTGAAAACCGAGCCTGCAATTGTTGCTTGGAAATGGGGCGACCAGCGAGCGACATGGATCCGTCTGCTTTAACATTGATCGTCAAACGTGCCTTTTCCTGATCGAGATCATCTTGCCCCATCGAGGCAGTCGGTAGCTCTAATTCCATTTGGGACTCTTGCCGGGCAAGATGGCTGCTGACGAGAAAAAAGATAATTAGTAAAAACACCACATCTATCATCGGCGTCATATTGAAGCCGTATTTTCGATTCGATTTGTATTGTGGAATCTGCATCCCAGAATTGCTCTCAAACTATAATCTAAAGCCTGCTTCACCATCGATTCAAGTGATGCCCAGCAAGCTGAATCAAATCAGACGGTGTGTTATATCAAATTTGCTCAATCTTAGCCGCAGCGAGTTGCGATCACAGTTTAAGATACGCCCATCACACCGATACGCCCATTGCACCCAGTCATTATTTTTAGAATATGAAATCTGAAAGCGTGCTACCAAACGGCCTCTCCATGCCGCCAGAAATTAGTGATTTTCAAATCGCGTCTGTTCGCAAGTCACCCAACTTAATTTCTCTGGGCCAAAACCAAGCCCCAATAATTGGGAGTGGTTGGTAAATGGGCAAACTGAATCTGCCCAAAACCGGCTTCTTTTAGGCCTTCTTCAAGTAAACGCGGATCGTGTAGCCGCCCTCGCGAAGTTCGCAAATTCAATTCCAAATCAAAGATTGCACGCTGCAAGTCGCCTTCTTTTTGACCTGGAAAGACATCGATAATGGCAAGCTCCCGAGTTGGTTTGATCAAGGTGTGAAGTTGCTGAAACATCCGCTGACATTCACCACTTGTTTTCTGATGCAAGAGGCCAGCCATCAGCACTAAATCGAACG
Organism: Mariniblastus sp.; assembly: GCA_029247405.1. Lineage (GTDB taxonomy): Bacteria > Planctomycetota > Planctomycetia > Pirellulales > Pirellulaceae > Mariniblastus. The sequence goes on along the minus strand of JAQWLH010000093.1, from coordinate 8,843 downwards.
TTTGCCCCGCTAATTCTGGCACCGCATCCAAATCATCCAGCGTCTCCGTCTCGATGAATGTAACTTTGTGCTCCAGCCCAATACTGGCTACCGTTTTTCGAGCTCGCTTAATATTAAATTCATTGTCGATCAAACTGATGACCGCATTGGGGTCCGAATGAGCCAAAGTTGCCCCGAATACTGCCGACCCGCATCCAATCTCAAGAATCCTCACCGCTCGACGCGTCTTCCCCATGTCAAGAACCTGAGCTGCAGCGAGTGCAGCCGGTGTCAACATCCACTCTTCGCTGGCTTTGTTGAAAAGATAATCCTGATCGTTCAACTCAACTTCTTCACAAATCGGCAAAGGGGCGCCAGTCTTGACATGCAAGGCTAATTCCTTCCAGTGCTTATCGCCAAAATCAATAAACACATCGGGAATCAATCTCGTGATCGCCGACAAGGCGTAATCATCTCCGTATTTTTCAATCAATTCTGTCCCCGCCACAACATCCAACAAGCGTCGCAATGCATCAGGGTAAACATTCAATTCGCTGGCAAGCTGTTCAGCAGTGCGTTGCCCTTGACGCAGCGCCCCTACAACCCCCAAATCGATCGCAGCACGAATGGCATGCGAAAGGGCATTGCGATTTTGCAACTGGATAAAATCTTCAAGGGTTTTTTGTTGCGAGGTGGACATGCATCTCTTTCTAATTCAAACGGGTTGCGATTCATTATGCGTTTTGATTCGAAACCGACGAGAATCTTCAATTCGAAGTAATGCACTGTCTTGAATCTCTTTCGTGTCACGCACCATGCCTATCTTATGCTGATGCACTGAATCCATTCTCACACGTATTGCTTATTTAATTCAATGGCAGTCAGGCTTTGAAAAAAATATTTGGCCTTGCGAGCTGTTATCGCTGCCACCGCATTTCTGGCCAAGGCGGGATTGTCGATTTGATCTGGCGCCCGCCGGCCCTCGTTTCTCTACAAAAAATCTGATTGAAACGATCGTCGCTCCAATCGAAGTGATGAGCCTTCCGGCGTTTCGAGAATGGCCGACGGCTTGTTGGACCATTTGACTAAGGATCAAATTCTTGATTTGATGAGCTATTTGAAATCTACCGCCCAACAGGAGTGCATCCCTCTGGGGGGCTAGATTGGAGGCAACTCAAACGTTTTTGGGGATGCCAGCTAAATCTGGCAATGCTTTCCACCTGTTCTTTCAACCATGACCGATGCCGCAATACCGGCGAAGTCTGGTTGCGATTTCATCAACAATTCAAGCGTGACAAATAAAATGGAATTCCCAATATCTGACCGTTAAAAACGAATAAAATCACGTGCGACCCGATAACACTTTTTAAGAGCTGACCAGGCAATGCCGATCGAATTCAATTGCAGTCAATGTGACTCACACTTGCGGATTGCGGACGAACACGCCGGTAAAAAAGGTCGTTGTCCAACCTGTCAATCGCTGTTTGATATTCCGAGCAATCAAGATTTCAAAGTCGGATCTCCGTTCCCCACGGGCTCTGACGCCGAAAGAACTCAAGAGTACTATCAGCCAGCGTCTAAGCCTGATTTTCCAAATGAAAACAATCCCTATGCAACCCCAACCTCGACCGGTCACGCAGGCATGCGAGGGAGGAAGGCTCCTCACCGAGGCACCCAAATTTTCGTATTTTCAATTTTGGGCCTTTTTTGTTGCTTTCCGTTTGGAATTATTGCCTGGGTCATGGCCAATGAAGACCTGGCAAAAATGCGCAGGGGCACGATGGACGCTTCCGGAAAATCGTTTACCCAAGCCGGACGAGTAATTGGAATCGTGACCGTCGCCCTGAACGGAATCTCCATCATCTACAACCTCCTGACGTTTGTGTTTGCCTGAGCAGCAAACCAAGTCGTGCGCCCTGTCAGTATTGATGAACGATAGCGAGGTGGAAATGGGACGGTCGATGACTAAGACGGCGAACCTCCAAACGAGCATTCGTTCGCTGTTTCTGGCCGATGCCAGCCGCAGGATACATCAGCTCATTTCCAACCAACCAAGTTTAAATGCAAAAAACGACCCGTCGATTTTCGTCGCCGGGTCGCGTGTTGGAGCAATCATCAAGTCTATTTTAACTTTGGAATACGGCGTCCAGGCGTCCAAGGTGCGTCCGCCTTATCCAACTTTTCATTGAGCTCAACGATGTCTTGATCAACAAGATTTTCCAAGTCGACCACGACCGCTTCAAATTGCTCTTTGGCGATATCATACTGCCGGCGATGTGTGCCGGTGGGCCCTTCAACACTTCCCATCGCTCCCATCATCATGGTTCGCAACCGGCTGTTAAGTCCAGGCAACGCTGGCTCATTCCGTTTAGGTTTGGTCGGGTCACCGTTGAACTTCTCCATGATGTCCAATAGTTTGAGCTCCAATGACCGGACTTCATTTTCAAGGGCCGGGTCAAGTGTTGTTGATCCCCGAACCACGGACTTGACCGCCTTCAAAGTCTCACTCGCCTGATTGGCCACGCTCATTGCACCCTGGACCGATCGAGACAGATCTTGGGCTTGCTCGACAAATCCCATAATCGCTTCCCGGTCTGGCTCACTGGTATCGTTAAACGTCAGAGGTTCGATTTCGAATTCGGTAGCCGAGACGAGCTCAGTAGTTTCACCTTCCACGGTCTGGGTAATGTCGACGGTGTAGGTTCCTGGAATGGCCAGAGGCCCCCCCCGACGACTTCCGCCACTGTGACGCAGATTCCAATAGGTGCGATGCATCCCCTTGGATGTGCTTCCAGACAAGCGACTGACAAGTTTGCCCTCGTCGTCGCGGATATTCAAGTTCACTCGAGGGGCTTCTTCGCGATCCGCAGCTTTAAACTCCTCCCAACTTGGATAGGTCGCATCTTTCGCTTTGCTCTGCTTTGCTTTCCGTTGAGCACTTTTTGTTTTAAGTGAATCTTTCAAATGGTAAGTGATCGCCACCCCATACGACGGATTAGGAGCAGTGTAAAAGTTCGAACCTTGAAAGGCTTTGCCTGAACCTGCCAGTGGAGCCGCTTGACCGTAAATCAAACCTTTTCGAATGGGCATGACCTTGTTGGTTGCCAACAACTCCGGTTTGACGTGACGAAGCGGTGAGTAGTCATCAAGAATATAAAAACCGCGACCAAACGAGGCGAGCACGAGATCGTTTTGATCTTGTTGGATTTCGATATCACGAATTCCAACCGTTGGAAGCCCACCCAACTTGATCCACTTGTCGCCGCCATCAACCGATGCAAAACAGCCAAATTCAGTCCCACAAAACAGCAAGTTCTTATTTTCATGATCCTGCTTGAGCGCGTATACACTTCCACGATCCGGCAAGTCGCCAGTGATGTTATTCCATGTCTTGCCACGGTCGGTTGATTTGACGATATAAGGCTTGAAGTCACCACGTTTGTGGTTGTTGACCGCCACATAGACTGTATCAGCGTCGTGCAAATCGGCTTCGATGTCATTGATGTAGCCGTACTCCGGAATTTCCAGGGAGCCAAACTCACTGACACCGCGCCAATTTTCACCGTTGTCCTCTGTTATCTGGACCATCCCATCATCCGTTCCAACGTAGATCAGTCCTTTTACCTGAGGCGACTCGCTCACGCTGACGATCGTGCCGTACTGTGACGTCGACATATTCTTGGCAACCGCATCTGGCCCCCAAACTTTGCCCATTACTTTGAGTTTGTTTCGATCCATATTTCGAGAGAGATCAGGACTGATCGCACTCCAATTGTCGCCACGGTCATCACTGGCAAATAAAATCTGTGAACCGTAGTAAATACGGTTGGAATCGTGAGGTGAAATCAACAATGCCGAGTCCCAGTTCCAGCGAAGCGCCGGCCCTTCAGGCTCGGATTGAGGCTTGATGTCTACTCGTTGTTCCGTCTTTCGATTGAAACGCACGAGGCCTCCATATTGCCACTTCGAGTAAATTGTGTCCGGATCATTTGGATCAACGGCTGGATCAAACCCGTCCCCAAAGACGGTGACAAACCAATCGCTATTACGAATGCCATGCGTGTTGTTGGTACGCGAAGGGCCGCCTTGGGTCGCATTATCTTGAGTTCCACCGTAAACGTAGTAGAACGGTTTCTCATTTGAAACGGCGACCTTGTAGAACTGAGTAATGGGCAAATTGGCTTTAAAATCGTAAGTCTTGCCACGGTCCCAAGTCTCATAGACCCCGCCATCACAACCAAAAATCAAGTGATCTTCGTCGCCCGGATCAATCACCAAAGCGTGATTGTCCACGTGTTTGTCTGCCTCACCAACCTGTGAAAAATTCTTTCCGCCGTCCTCTGTCACCATGTTGTAGGTATCAAGCGAATAGACCCGATCAAATTTGTGCGGACAAGCGACAATCTCCTGGTAATACTGTGGACTCCCAGAGACATAATCACTCATCCTTCGCCACGACTCGCCGCGATTCGCACTACGATAAAATCCACTTTGACCGCCGGACGCTTCAACAATCGCGTAAAGAACTTCCGAATTGATCGGTGAAACGGCCAGCCCAATCCGACCTTTGTCACCACCGGGTAATCCACGATTGATGGACTTCCACGTTTTACCACCGTCAATCGACTTGTGAATTCCGGATTCTGGCCCACCGTCAATCAAAACCCAGGTATGCCGCCGACGCTGATAAGAACTGGCGTAGAGTAGGTCAGGATTGGTTGGATCCATGTGGACTTCATTGATTCCAGTGTGTTGACTGATCTCAAGAATATTTTCCCAACTTTTTCCACCATCGGTCGTCTTAAAAAGCCCCCGCTCACCACCCTCTTTCCAAAGCGGACCTTGTGCGGCCACAAAAACGACGTTGGAGTCGTCCGGATGAACGATAATTTTTCCGATATGTTCGCTATTGCCGAGTCCGACTTTCTTGAAGCTCGCTCCCCCGTCGGTCGATTTGTAAAGCCCGTCGCCATACCCGACGCTTCGCTGCGAGTTGTTCTCTCCGGTTCCAACCCAAATCGTAAATCGGTCATTCGGATCGATCGCCAGACATCCAATCGAATAACTACCGTAACCATCAAAAATTGGCTTCCAAGTGACTCCTGCGTTGGTCGTTTTCCAAACACCACCACTACAGGCCGCCACGTACCAAGTACTTCGTTTGACCGGATCGACGACGATGTCTCCGATTCGACCCGACATTAAGGCTGGACCAATGCCACGAAATCGCAGTGGCGAAATCAAACTTGAATTCACACCTGGAGTTTCGTCTTGGGGGCCATCAGAATCCTGTGCGAATGTGTTGGCACAGATAACGGAAGAAATGACCAAGAAAAGTACAGAATATTGCACAGAAAAATGGCGACGCATTAAGTTTCTCCGAAGCGAAACAGGGTGAAAATCATGAAAGAATTGAGGCTCGTGAGTCAGCCGTCGCTTCCCATTTTAGTCGGAGAACGCGGGAGATTGAACCAAACACCGTTCAATCCTGTATCAAAACCTACAACAATTAAGGAATATTCTGGCTGTAACTCCAAAGCGTTCTCATCAAGCAGAAAAACTGATTGCTGCCGCCCTCCGCAAGACTTAAGTTGGCGTGCACGCGTAATACAGACCGGAATCAGCTGCCCAGAGTGTGCCGATGTACAAAACACGAATTCAAAACTTGTTTTTATTCTGCGTCTCAACCGTTTTGACAGGGCTAGCCTGCACCGGTCAAAAAGCCATCGGATTTGACGGTGCAACCGTTACCGAGAAACCAAATATCGTGATCATCTTTACCGATGATCAGGGGTACGCTGACTTGGGTTGCTACGGTTCAAAAAAACACAAGACAGAACGAATGGATCGTCTTGCAAAAGAAGGCACTCGCTACACCAACTTTTACGCCCAATCGGTTTGTGGCCCATCCCGCTCGGCTTTGCTGACAGGTCGTTATCCCAGCCGCAGCGGTGGGTGGGGTATGTCAGCCGACGAAATAACTTTTGCAGAGCTCATCCAAGAGGCAGGCTATCAAACAGCCTGTATCGGCAAGTGGGATGTCTCCAACCGCAAACCGATCATCGATCGAATGCCTAACGCTCAGGGATTCCAATACTACTTCGGAACGCTCGGAGCGAACGATGGCGGTATCGTCAAGTTTCACGAAAACAATACGGCCGCTGGTGAAACCAGAGAAATGGCCAGCCTAACCCATCTTTATACCGACAAGGCAATCGACTTTCTCGAAAACCGTCGCGACCCGAAGAAACCATTTCTGCTTTATCTCGCTCACACAATGATGCACACAATCATCGACGCTTCACCAAAATTTAGAGGACAGTCCAAAGGTGATCTCTATGGAGATGTTGTCGAGGAGTTTGATTTCGAAACCGGACGACTACTGGACAAATTGGACGCGCTCGGACTCAGCAACAATACTTTGGTGATCTATACATCAGACAACGGACCATGGTGCCAATCAAAATATTACGAATCCAAAAACGGCCACCCCAAAAACTCGATTTTCTGGGGCGATCGGGGATCTCTTCGAGCGGGAAAAGGATCAGCATACGAAGCGGGTTCACGTGTGCCCTGCATTATCCGTTGGCCAGGTCGGATCGCCGCAGATCAAACATCAGATGCAATTTTTTCAACGCTGGACTTCCTTCCGACTTTCGCAAAAATTGCCGGGTTTAAAATCCCGACGGATCGGATCGTTGATGGGGTCGATCAAAGAGACCTGTTAATTGGCAAGTCGAAAACTGGCGCACGCCAGACTTTTGTCTACAGCCAAATTAACGACCACCATGTCGCGATTCGAAGTGGCAAATGGAAACTGCTGATGCCTGGCCGCAAACCCCCCATGGGAAATCATCGTTACTTGATGGATTTTGGCACTGATGGGTTGGAACTTTATGATCTCAAGTCTGATATCGGTGAGACAATCAACCTCGCCCAACAACACCCGGAGATTGTCAAGCAATTGAAGTTGCAGCTTGAATCACACGTCAAATCACACCAATCCAAACAAGATCAGACAGAAACGCCATCGAAAACGCCAGCCAAAAACAGAGAAGCATCCGAACCGTTTTATCGTCCAAACAAAATCCAGACGGTTCACTTGAGCATCACCTCGAAAAACCAAAAAAGAATGCTGGCCGCGTTACCTGAGCGAATCTACGTTCCAGCTACCTTTCGATGGCGTAACACAATCTTGACCGATGTAGCTGTCCGTTTTAAAGGGAACAGCTCATCTCAGCCATCTCAGAAACACAAACGCAGCTACCTGATTCGATTTGACAAACATTCAAAAGAGCAACGGTTTCTTGGGCTTCAGCGAGTGTCGCTCGATAACGGTGTGCAATTTGGGAGTTTATTCAGCGAACCGATCATCACGGAAATCCTTCGAGCCGAGGGAATTCCCGTCCACCGTTGCAATTACGCAAAACTCTATGTGAACGGAAATTACCTGGGAGTTTATACAAACGTCGAACGAATCGATGAGACCTTTCTCACCAGTCGATTTGGAAAATTTAGTGGTCCACTTTTCAAAGTTGATTTAGGCGGTCCTGGAAGCAATCTCGCCTTCATCGGTGACGAGCCAGCAAAATACAAACAGGCTTTCGAGCCAAAGTCAGACGCAGCGAAAAACCATCGGAATCAAGTGGTCGATTTGGTTCGAACAATTAACAAAACTGATGATCGTGATTTCCAACGCCAGATGGAGTCAGCTCTGGAACTCGATGACTTTTTAAAGGTCACAGCGGTGATGCTATTTTCCGGTGCATTCGACCAGTTGACCGGCTGGAATCCGCACAACTATTACCTGCATCGAGACGCCCGTTCTGGAAAGTGGCGGTACTTCGCTTGGGATCTGGATGTCGGATTCTGTGAAACAGCTTTTAGCCAAATTAAAGTACTCGACCAGTGGCATGCCGCGTGGCCAGTACCGACAACGTCACGGGCCAACCCGCTATTGGATCGCATCAACTCAAATGAGGCTCTGTTAAAAAAATATCGAAGGTTTGCAAAGGTAATTTTAGAAAGGCACTTTCAACCTGATTTATTGTGCGCCAGGTTTGATGAGAAGTTCGAGCTGATCAAAAATGATCTCGCTGGCGATCCATTTCCTCATCACCGAGCGACCGTGCCGGGAGAAACTAATTACGAACAGGTCCTCCACTCCATCAAAGACTTCGTCCGAAAACGCTATCTGCTGGCAAATCAACAACTGCAAACTCCCGGGCCGAAACCAACTCGCCATCCTAGCCGACATGGCATGCCATTCGAAATTCAGAAGAGAGTCAAGCAGATTGAAAAGGGGGCCGAGCGCATGAAAAAAAACGGTCAAGATATTCGGCCTATCCAAGAAGCGATGCAGAGAATCGGAAAGCTCATGCAAGCTCAGAAGCAGAAAGAAGCAATCAAGGCTCTTGATGATACGCTCAGACTAATCCACTCCAGCAGGCAGTGACCATGCAGGCGTCCGCCTCTGAAGTCACAAGCGTGGCTCAATGATACGTCCCAGTTGATTTTAATGTGCCGATTAAACCGATTGTCGTCTGCAATGGTATAGTGCTTCGCCAAACTTGGAACTTGTCTGGTGTTGGTAATTTACGAGGCATACCTCAGAAACTAGAGTAGGAGAATGTTCCGAATTCAACTTCCCTTGATCCTGCTTCCATGTTTTTTTTGTTCCACGCTCACTAGTGGTCCGTCTCTGGTCGCACAGGAGATAAAACCTGTGGCCGTTGCTTCGGTTCTCGAAGCCGAGGTGCGCTCAGGGCAAACTGTTGTTGGCACCGTCAAACCCCTTCGAACCAGTCGAATTGGCAGCGCTCTTGACGGGCGCGTGCTTGAATTTTTAGTCGACGAAGGCGAGA
>JAQWLH010000083.1 GCA_029247405.1 Mariniblastus sp. | reverse complement strand
GACAGACTGCCCTGAAAAAAATGCTCATCAGTCAACACACTGATACAAGATGCCCCATTGTCAGCATAAGCGACTGCTATTTCTTGTGGCGAAAAATCCTGTCGGATGACTCCCTTTGACGGACTAGCTTTTTTGACCTCTGCTATCAAGCTAACTAGTTCTGCTTGTCCGTCGCCGGTTAGGGCTTCGAAGAAGTTAAGAGGAGGGGTTGCGTCAGTCGCCCTCAGTCTTAGGTCTGCGGTTGGTGTCGCAAGCTTCGCGCGGGCGATCTCCGACAGTTTGTGTTTTACGATTTTGTCAAGAATTGAGCTCACGGGCAGGTTCCGAAAATCCCGAACACGCCAGGGCGGAAGGGATAGGTGGGTTAAGGCGGACTTTGCGGTTCGCGATCTTCTCCGCGAAGATCTCTCTTAACCTATCGTGACGGAAACGGAATATTTTTTCCAGATCTGGTTTGACCATCCACCGGTGAATTAGCTTTCCACCACGTGGAATGTAATGAACATCATCATGAACTAGGGTTTTACCGTCAATTTCCTCAAAGCGATGCTCATGGTACCAAAGCTTGTATGGCCCCTTGAGTTGCTGGTCAACGAACCGAAACGGCGGTTCGTAAACGCAGATCTCCGTCCGCCACTTGATGGGGATTCGGTGGAGTTGCAGGCGATAATCGAGCAATAGGCCAGCTTTCATCTCGATTGGGGGGGGCGTTAGGACCTCAAAATTCAGCCAAGGTGGCGTAATTCGCTCTAGCTCGTTTGCGTCCGAGAAAAAACTAAATACTTCCTCGAGGGGCAAATCAACTAACATTTTTGCTGTTAAACGGTAGCCTCTCTCACGATCTGGCCGAATTAGGATCTGGTTCTCAGTCATCAGTCGCTCAATGTGTGTCGTTGTCTTATTCACTTGTTTTGGATAACCGCAGCGAGACACACAGGTTAACGCCCCGTACAGTCAATCATCCCCACCAAAACGTTTGACCGAATCAAGAAATACACCTGAATCAGAAACGATTGCCGGAGCCTCAGAAACCAGCTTGAAGGCCTGCAAATCCTGACATAAAAGCTAGAATCGTTCAGTTAGCCAGACTGGGGAACTCTGAACCTCTCATGCATGACAAGAATACGCCGTAATCTGACGGTAAATTTGGCCGACCACGCGCAAAATCGAAGTGATTTAGGGAAAAGAGGTTTTTTAAGATATATCGAGCTTAGACAACTTCCGCCCCCCTTCAACGACTGAAACATTAAATGGTAGGTAAGGGAACTTTAGAGCAAGATCGAAATAAATTCGTTCGTCAGAAAGTAAATATTTGCTGTCGAAAGCGCTCGGATGCGAAGACATTTGCTAACAAGTCTCTTCCTCAACATGCTTAAAACTAAAATTGACGCCGAAAATCCAAGTTAAAGCAGGGGGTGGCACTAACCCCGATCATCCCATTGTTGAGCAAGAAATTTGCCGCGCCGTTCGACCAAACATGCCTGCTTTTGATTCCTAAAGTACAAACATCACGTTGAGAAATGCCTTCAGCACAGACTTGATTGAACCCAAATTGCTATAATTTTCTTCAATCGCGAGCCGCCTTACCTTTTTAACGATTTCCAATGCTCGAGAGAATTTCTGAAAAATTCCCAGAAGACGCCCCGTTCATCAGCAGTCTATCCATCCGCCAAAATCGACTCGACAACCTTCGTGTCTACGCTGACTGGCTCGAAGAATCAAACGCCCCGATTAGAGCCAGAATCGTTCGCCTCCACATACAGATGGCAAATTTGGTTCAAGAGAGTCAACAATATCTCGACAAAGTCGATGATCGCAATGAGCTTTTAAAATTACTAAATGAGCGGTTTCCTCTCGCGAAACAATGGTTGGCTCTGATTGGTTTTGGGCCAATCGAAATTTGCTTCTCCGCGACTAACCACCACGGACCGTGTTCACAACGCTGGGAAAACATGCCACCGATCGAAGGGGACGCCACCAAACGACTCTGCCACTATTGCAACATGTTGGTTAATTATTGCGATTCAATCGAAACGGCCACTCATTACGTCAGTAGGGGTGAACTTGTTACCGTGGACCCAAGAGTGCTGCGAAGACGGCACGACCTCGGCCAAATTCGACACGGCTAACGCCGCTGATATTTTTAAAAGCGTCGGTTGTTCTCATCGCGATCGTGATCCGCGGGGCCATGCTGCCAACTCACAGCATTGATCCGCACTTTGCTCGCATGTCAGTCTCCAAACATCTTGTTGACTTCGTTAGCAAGCTGGATGACTGTCGGATCCTCAGCCATAAGTTCAGTGAGTCGTTTTTTGTCAAATTCTTTCCGCATCTCAATTGCAGATTCCTTATCCCCCAGGTTGAGCAGAGACATGGCCATAAACCCCTCAATGTAAGGCGGGACATCGGGTGCACCGTACTGAATTGGCTCAAGCCGATACGCTTCTTCAAGAGATTTGACCGCCTCTTTAAACAATCCAAGTCGATATTCCGCCATGCCACGGTTTGTATATCCCCGATAGGACGGATAATGCTCAACGCATTTAATTGCCATTTCTAATTCAACGACGTAGTTAATTTGTTCGGATTTGGGCAAATTCAAAATTTCTTGACTGTTAATTTCAATTTTAGTTGCATCGCGTGGCAAGAACAGAAGTTTGGGCTCTTCGGCAAACGCATCCGCTGTTCGAATATTTAACCAACCTTCTGAATTACCTGAAATGAGCTTACTGCCGTCGGGTGAAAATGAGACGTGGACAATATGGGAGTGCTCTCTATCGCGCAGGACAAAGAGTTCGAGCCCCATCTCTACGTCCCAGAATTTAATTGTTCCGTCGTCGCTAGCGCTCACTAAGCGAGAGGAATCACGATTGAATGTGAGTCCGGCAATTTGGTCCGAGTGAGCTTCAATTGGACTACCAACCATCTCACGCTTTTCGGCATCCCACAGAATAATCTCGCCATCGTATCCGCAACTTGCAATGAGTTTGTCGTCATGTGAAAAAATTGCCCTCCAAATCGCATTGCTGTGGCCTTTTAGTTCATCCACCAAGCTGAAAGAGTTCTCAACATCCCAGAGCTTCACTTTTTTGTCATCGCCAGCGGTGACCAACCATTTCCCGTCATGGGAAAATCGCGCAGACGCAACCTCAATCTCGTGGGCTTCAAATGACTTGACTAGCGACCAGTCGGATGTATCCCAAACTTTGACCCTTCGATCTTCGCTCGCAGACACCAAGAAGTTGCCCTGAGGGGAAAATTCAAGATCCCATATGATCCCGCCATGAGCCTTGAATTCTTTGAGAAGTTCCTGTGAAAGTGGATCGTAGATCCGAATCATCGAAGATTTCGATTGATCCTTCTGCGTCACAGCATCAAAGCCAATCGCAACTTTGCTCGAGTCATGAGAAATGGAACAAGTCAACGCGGCGACATCATGTTGAATTGGTGTTCCGATCAACTTACCCGAGACGGCATCAGTAAACGCAACCGTTCCGTCTTCGCTCACCGAAACGACCGTCGAATTATCTTCGGTAATATCGGCGCACCAAGTGACATTTTTGTGTGCACGCTGCTCGAACGTTCCTCGGGAGTCATCTACATTCCAAATTCGCACCGTCGTATCATCTGAAACTGTAATGATATCATTTCGAGAGGAGTCAAAGGCAACGCCGGCGATTGCCTCGAAGTGACCTCTAAACGTCTGAGCGACCTCCCCAGTCTCATCCCAAACCATCGCCGTTCGGTCAACGGAAACTGACGCAAGTTGCCCCTTGCTAGAAAACGCAACGCCATAAACCGATCCAGAATGCCCCGAAAATGTACTCTGTAATTTCCCTGATTCGATCTCCCAAATCCGGACGGTCGTATCCGGATAATTTCCACCGCTGGCTACACGCTTACCGTCGGGTGCAAGTGAAATGCAATTCACGCCAGAGCGATTTGCAAAAACATCCTGAACAACTGAAATGCCATCTTCAGTTGCACGCCAAACTTTGATGGTCCCATCCATACTGGAGGAGACAAAAGTCGTTTGTTCATCTATTCCCGAAATCAGTGACGTGATGTCATCACGGTGCCCTGCAAGCGAGCGGCGGACTTCTTCTTTCTCAACATCGATCACGTGGATCGTTGGATCTCCAGACGACAACTCCTTGCGAGCACTACCTTCAAAAACAGTATCTTTTCGTGATTCACCCGCGAAGATAGTCTTTCCATCGTGAGAAACCGCCAGGCTTCGAATATCGCGAGGGAACGGCCCGAATTTAGCCCTCTCCTCTCCATCTTGAAGTGCACAAAGGGTGACGTAATTCCCCAAATCACCATACGCAAACCAGTCAGAATCACTCGAAAAACTAACACTCGTTACTGGTTCATCAGAGTACAAGGTGTACTTTAAACGGCGCGATCGCGCATCCCATATCTTAATGCAACAGTCCATTCCTGCGGTTGCAAAATATTTTGAATCAGCCGACATCGCAACGGTACGCAAGTCGAGGGCGTGCCCATAGAGAACGGTCTCGTTCGATTTCAATTGGGTGCGTAAAAACCGGCTTTCCCAACTGCTCTGCGACTCAGAAATCAAATTGACCTTTTGCCATGCAGATTCAGCCCGCCCCAATTGCCATTCCAGCCAGGACATGTTCATGAGCGTCGCATAGAATCTGGTTTCGGCGGTTTGCCGAGCTTTTCGTGCGAGCTGTTTTTGCTCTTGTTCAGCAACCCTCGCCGCGTTGGCCTGTTCCGCTTCCGATCTTGCTTCTGAAGCTGATATTTTGGCTTTTTGGGCCTCAATATTCGCCTTCACTTTTTCGCTGTTGGCAATTTCTCGCTCGTTGAGCGCCCACAAACTCGCGCTACTCGTCGCAATGATCCCGGCAATAAGCAAGATCGTCAGACCGGACACAGAAACAACGATGCAGCGATTTCTGGCAACGAATTTTTTGATTGAGTAAGCGACCGACTGCGGACGCGCAAGGACTCTTTCATTGCCCAAGTAACGCTGCAACTCTAACGCCAACGCGTTCGCCGTTTCGTATCGTTCGTTTCGATCTTTTGCCAAAGCCTTGAGAACGATCCAATCCAGGTCTCCTCTTAGCTGAACCGTTAGTCTTTCACGCTGAATTTCACGAAGCTCACATATTTTCGAAATTTCAGCGGTATCTTTCCGCTCGTCAATCCATCTACTTGGTGCCTTCGGTTCGTTGTCACGAATTTTCTGCAGAGCTTCGAAAACGGAAATCTTTGTTTCCGTTTCATTTTGAATCGGAGTAGCTCCCGTCAGCAGCTTGTAAATCATCACGCCCAAAGAATAGACATCGGTTCGCGTGTCGATATCCAACGTACTTGAATCAGCTTGTTCAGGACTCATGTACTGAATCGTCCCGACCACGCGGCCAATTTCCGTATACATCGTTTTGTTGGTAAACGCTTGTTGATGACCAAGGGCTTTCGCCAGGCCAAAATCGATCACTTTAGGGACCGCGATTCCATCGTTGTCAAAAACCAAAACGTTGGAGTGATTGAGATCGCGATGAATGATTCCTTTCTGGTGAGCGTGTTGAACGGCACGACAAACAGGAACCATCAATTCCAATCGCTGTTTGATCGTCAACTTCTTCCTGTCACAGTAGCGGTTTAACGGTATCCCATTCACAAACTCCATCACAAAATAGGGAGTGCCATCTTCAGCGGTGCCGGCATCATAGATTTTCGCAATGTTGGGATGATCCATCATGGCGATCGCTTGGCGTTCGGCCTCAAATCTCGCAAGAGACTCTCTCGAATCAATTTCAGCGCGAATGAACTTCAGAGCAACGTTTCGAACCATAGGTTCTTGCTGCTCCGCCAGCCAAACGTCCCCCATTCCGCCTTCGGCAATTCGCTTGAGCAACCGATATTTTCCGGCAAATATCTTGAACGGTTCGAGGACCATCTGACCCTTGCTTCCCGAGAGTCCCGAGAGTCCCGTAGGGGTTTCAACGCCGTTTGTGTTGAATTCCAGGGAAGGGAGAATTTGAGTTTTGCCCATCTCAGAATTTTGCCCCGCAAAACTCGGCAAGGACATCTCAAGCTGATTTTGAGCAATGCAAACAGCATCTTCCCCGAGCGCCGCGTAATCGCTCGCTCTTGGCAAGCCCCCAGATTGCTTGACCAAACGAACGTCTAAAACCACCAATGCGTCAAGTAATGCCGGCTGCACTTCTTTGGCAACGGATTTTAAATAGTTTGCAATTTGGGGACGTTTGCCGGTCGACCAATCAACAAGAAATTTGGAGCAAATCTCCTCAACTTTCAAATTATCTTGCAAATCGAATCTCACCAAATTACAAAAACTTCGAGTTAAGCAAAGTCCAAAGCAGACCAACAACAGCCAAATTAATAATCGTTAGATTTTTGCCAAACTAGAGAAAAGGTTGGCGAAAGGGAGGAGGGATGTTTTGAGGCTCTCTTATGTTAACCAATTCTCAGAGTCAAATCTGCGTCTGTAAGAATAATTTTTCACAGTATTTTCTAATTTGTAATTGAGTCAACAATTCAATTAGTTACCCCCAATTCCAAACCTTCATATCCAGATCAATAATATGGTCCTCAGTTGCTTAAGGCAGTTTCACTCCTGAATTGATGCTTACTATGAACTCAAACCCATTTGATCTAACTGGAAAAACGGCACTCGTAACGGGAGCCAGCCGAGGACTGGGACTAGGTTTTGCCAAAACACTCGCACGAGCAGGTGCTAACATCGCGATCACCAGTCGTGATGTTACGTCGCTGGAAGGCCCCGCTGCCGAACTAAAAGCTCTAGGAGCAGAAGTTCAAAAGATTGAGCTTAATGTCAGGGACCCCAACAGTATTCATACGGCTGTGGCCGACGTCATTTCTCATTATGGGCGAATTGACATCTTGATGAATAACGCTGGCTGCAACGTTCGAAAACCGGCCTTGGACGTCGAATGGGAAGACTGGAACCAGGTTCTCGATACAAATCTCCGCGGCGCATTTTTCGTTGCCCAACAAGTCGCCAAGCATATGGCAAAAGAAAAATACGGCCGAATCATCAACATTGGATCGGTGACCTGCGTAGCAGGCTATGCGGGCCTCGGCCCATATGGTGCAAGTCGCGGTGGAACCAAGCAACTGACCATGAGCCTTGCCCACGACTGGGGTAAACACGGAATTACAGTCAACTGCCTTGCCCCCGGATGGTTCAAGACTGCCCAAAACAAAGTCATGTACGAGCAAGAAGGCTGGGTCGATTACTTGTGCGAGAGAATTCCTCTTGGGCGACCGGGTTCGCCAGGCGATCTTGAGGGCGCCCTACTGTTGCTGGCCTCCGATGCCAGCGCCTACATCACCGGTCAAACCCTTTTGGTCGATGGCGGTATTTCTGTTGGAGCAGTCCGTGCAACACTCGAACAATAACCCCACCTTCAGAACTCACTTCATGCGGGCAAAAGACTCGAGCTCGACTGAATTTCGCAACAAGGCTACAAGGTAAGGCTGGTCATCCGACACTCGTTTTTTGAGCAGATTTTCCAAACCTCGCCCCCCGTCGTCCCACCAAGCGGTTTAGACACTAGTCGCAACCGATTTCTGAATCCGAGCAATGGCTTCTTCTGTATTTTCAAGACTGTTGAACGCACTCAATCGGAAATACCCCTCGCCCGAGGCACCAAATCCGCTGCCAGGTGTCCCAACGATGTGGGATTTCTCAAGAAGCTGATCAAAGAAATCCCAACTCGATGTATCGCCAGGCGTCTTCAGCCAAACGTACGGGGCATTTACACCGCCGAAAACTTGGAACCCTGCGACGGCAAGTCCTTCTCGAAGCAGCTTCGCATTGTTCATGTAGAACGCGACGAGATCCGCGATCTGCCTTTTACCCTCATCGCTGTACGCCGCTGCCGCCCCCCGCTGAACCGGATAAGACACTCCATTGAATTTGGTGCAATGCCGTCGATTCCAGAGTGGATGAATCAACTGCTCTGTCCCGTCCTTGCAAGTTCCCTTGAGGGTTTTGGGGATCACGGTGAATGCACATCGTGTTCCTGTAAAACCAGCCGTCTTGCTGAAACTCCGTAGTTCAATTGCAACCTCGCGAGCACCCTCAATTTCATAGATTGAGCGGACTACATCAGCCTCCGAAATAAAAGCCTCATAAGCAGCATCGTAAAAAATAATCGCGTTGTGTTCTTTCGCATACGATACCCACTTTTCAAGCGTTTCTCGCGATGCAACCGTGCCCGTCGGATTATTGGGATAGCAAAGGTATATCAAATCGACATGCTCGGTCGGCAGCTCAGGCTCAAAGCCGGAATCTGCTGTAACCGGCATATAGACCAGTTTTTCATACCGCCCATTCTCACTCGCTCCCCCGGTATGCCCCGCCATTACGTTGGTGTCCACATAGACGGGGTAAACCGGGTCTAAAACAGCAATCACATTGTCGTCTCCGAAAATGTCAAGCAAATTTCCAGAGTCACATTTAGATCCATCTGAAACAAAAATCTCATCTGCAGTGACGTCAATCCCACGATCCTGATAGTCATTTTCTGCGATCGCATCTCGCAAAAATCCGTACCCTTGTTCGGGACCATATCCTCGAAACGTTGCCTTGACCGCCATTTCATCAATTGCCTTATGCATTGCCTCAATGATCGCAGGGCACAGCGGTTGAGTCACATCACCAATTCCCATCTTTATGACATCTGCCTGAGGGTTGGCTTCACAGAACGCATTCACACGACGACCGATCTCGGGAAAAAGGTAACCGGCCTGAAGTTTAAGGTAGTTTTCGTTGATACGTGCCATCGCAAATGTTCTCGAATTTTCGACTGATTGGTTTTTTACTTCTACTTTGAGGAACCGAAGAACGAATCAATGCTCCACCACGGCCCCGGCGTTAATGATCACAAAATCAAGACTGAAACACAAGTGACCAAAAAATTATGCATGGCGTGCATCGCCATCGAACTAAGCAATGAATCTCGCCATTGACGGGCAACGGTAAACCCAATCGCCAATGTCGTCAGCACCGGGATTCCAAAAATCCCTTGCGGATGGATCGACGCAAAAATAATCCCATTTAACAAGGCTGCGAAGCACACGCTAAAGATAAAATTCCAGTTTCCGGTCCAGTCCCGAAGGTGACGGTAAAGCACGCCTCGAAACATGGTTTCTTCAACGATTGGCGCCGCAACACAAGTTGCAAAAAACACAAAACCAATGACCAAGTAATCGCCCGACATGATGTCTTCTTGAATCGGGTGCCCGGGCGTTGACTGCCGCGCAAATTCATGCGGCTCGGACAATCCCCCGACGATCGCCATGATGATGACGATCAAAATTGCCCCGGGGAGCAAAAAAGGCAGTGTCGCTAAATAAACCCATATCGCACAGGCGACTTCCTTGATTGGGTTTTTGAATGTCCACCCGATATCGTAACGAACCTGAGAAAACGACACCCCACGAAGGACAGGCCAAATGAGCGCAGCGAGACTACCAAAAAAGATGAGGAGCTGAATCATCATTTTCAATGCGCCGCTTTCAATAGTCAACAATGACAAGGCGATTGAAGAACCGAAAAAAACCGCAATCCAGACGGCGAAAGTTTCGATATAGACATTGTGATCGGTGGGCTGATTCTTAAAGCACGAGCTGATCTTTCCGGTAAACATCATCACCCCGAGCACAAGTGCCATGACAACTCCGGTGAAACCCAAAAAGAATGCTGCCAGCATGAAAACAATTCCGCCAGTCATGAGGGCGTTGGCCCCGGAAATAATCGATGATCTTTCAACCGTGTGAGGTGTATCAACAGGATATAATGCTAACTCACCGATCCACTCGAGTTTACTTTTAAGAAATTCACGATCGGAACTGGGAATCGCACTGGAATCAGGATTGCCTGCATCGTAGCCTTCAAACAACTCTAAAATGACTCCACGCAGACGCTCTTGGTCATCCGTCAGTTCAAGATTGGCGTTTTCAACCTTTTCATCTGTCTCTCTTAAATGCTCCAGTGCCTCGGTGGAGCTTTCTAATTCATTCAGTAAAACGGTGTAACACAAACGCTGCTCATAGGGGCCAGCATCCAGTTCTTGCGGCATCTGAGTCTGGCCCGCAATCTCTTTCTGTCCCACGAGAACTTTGCCCTGAAGCTGCATTGGCATCAGATCCATCGAGGTTGCATCGCCACCCACCTCCACCTCAGTAAAAAGTTGCGTTGTTACAACTTGGTAAAATATTCCGCTGGTGATCAAGAGAACAACTAACCAGGCTATCACACCGCCGATCGTTAATCGCCGCGAGGGGGGAGACTGAGGTACCGATGCTTTATTTGAAAGCGCATCGTTGACGACACCTGTCATCATCTGTGGAACAACCGGTTCCTCCGAGGACTCAACAGGTGCAGAGTCATTGTTTTCAGGTGAATTCACAGTAGTCCTTGGTTTCTTAAGTTACTAATTTGCCTAGTTCAACGACAATGAAAATAAGTCGACAGTGATTGCATATCAGATTTATCAATCACGGCTTGCTGTTGTCGCCTCAAACTCATGAGTTGCAAACTCCCCGTTTTAATTAACGACCACAATCACCTTTAATTGTGAATTGAGTTGAGCCAGAATCGTCAGTCTACCAACTTCTCGTTAAGCTGTGTCACCACCTTGCTTGATGAAGACAAGGCGAGTCCCCGTTGCCAAGAACAATTCAGCCTCCGACCGATGACATGAAGCTAGATGGATGATTTTTCAATCAGCCGTTTTGACGTTCTAAACACCGAATCAAACATCCGTTGAGTCAATCGTCCGGTAAAAGTATTTTGCTGACTCGGATGATAGCTTCCAATGAGCCAGCGTCCATCTTTCAATTTCAATCGTTCGCCATGCGCAAACTTTGGTCTTCGCTTGGGTGCCTCGAGCCAATTAACGTCAACCGCTGCTGCAATCGTCGCATTCCAAGCTAATGCACCGAGTGCCATCATGACAATCGGATCGGCTAAACCCAAGGTTTCTGAAAAATAGGGTCTGCAGTTACTCAATTCAGTCTTATCAGGCTTGTTGTCTGGGGGCGCACATCGACAAATGTTAGTAATTGCGGCATCAATTAACTCCAAGCCATCTGTTCGCGAATCGGAATTTGGCTGATTCGAAAATCCAAACTTGTACATCGTTCGATACAGCCACTCACCGCTTCGATCCCCTGTAAACATGCGCCCCGTCCGGTTGGCTCCATGCGCTCCCGGGGCCAATCCAATTACAAGGAGCGAAACGTCATGAGTACCCAAGTTTGGCACGGGCTTGCCCCAATACCTGTCTTCCAGATAAGCCTTGCGCTTGACTTTCGCAATTGACTGACAGTGGTTCACAA
This sequence comes from Mariniblastus sp., assembly GCA_029247405.1. GTDB lineage: Bacteria > Planctomycetota > Planctomycetia > Pirellulales > Pirellulaceae > Mariniblastus. The sequence continues at coordinate 5,040 of JAQWLH010000083.1, read as the reverse complement.
GCCGGGGACACTTTTGACACCTTTTGACTTGTGCAGCCATTCTGTTCCAGCGGGACTTACTCACGATTTCTCCGGCTACTGAGCCCTGAAACGCCCAAGACGATTTTAATAGATTGAGACCGCCAATCGCATTCCCGCTTAGGGATTGGTCGTCTTTGACGACTCGGCATCCCTCTCAGGCGTGACATTGGCGAGGCTATCTTGAGCTGACGCTAAATTTTCTCGCTCGGCTTTTTCCTCTTCAAGATAGAACTCCTTCAAACTCCGAAACTTGCGTTCAAAGATAAAAAGCGCGAAAAGCATCGCCAAAACTCCGCAGCCTTTCAGCATTAAACTATCACTTAATTCGTACTTCGAAATCTGCTTGGCAAACAACAACATGAGTCCATTGCCCAACAAACTCCCAAACAGAATTGCACAAACCACACGCCAACGTTTCATTCCCAACAATCGACCGAAGATTGATCCCCCAACACTTCCAGTTGTTGAAGTTGGAAAAACCACAAACCCAACCAACCCCACGAAGGCCGCGCGACGAATCCAAGGTTGTTTACGCAAAATAAATTGACCGTCTGTCACCATGTCCGCAATTTTTTGACCAATGAGCGGCAATTTAAAAACAATGCCCATGTGAAAGGCAACAAAAATTGCAACCATGACGTCCATGTAGGTCAGCATTACAAACAGATTTCGGGCATCAAGGTACTTGAGAAAGGCCCAGCTTTCCGGGTCTGGTTCATTCGCCCCGAGTAAAATGATGAAGCGACCCAAGAACACAAAAGCAGTCGCGCCGCCCACGACGTAACTTACAACGTACTCGGGGCCCTGAACGAGATAGACGATACCAAGAATGGTCGCAGTAATTACCAACGGCCCAAGTAGTGCCATCCACCAGGCGACCCAATGGTCGTGACGGTATTCTTTTTCAAACCCCAACAAGGTTGCGTGGGCTTCGTCAAATGTCGAGGAAGTAATCGGGGGCTTAGAGTTTTCCGATTCACCGTTTCCCACTGCTGCGGTCCCCAACTTAGGCCAGTAAAGCAAACGCCTTCTGATTGCCCTAATTTATAATAAATGAAGTTCTATAAAGCTTATTTGCGAAGCGGGTCCCGTATCACCCGTAGAGAATTAAGCGTTTCAACCACTCTCAACTGCTAGAATATCGAACCAAACCTTAACGTATTCCATGAATTTTGAGTACGGCGGGCAGAAAAGTCGCGGAATTTTCTTCGCAAAAAGTTGATCTTCACTCGATACGGTTGAATTTGAGTATTTTCAAGTCAGCCATTCGAATTCACAGCAGTTACTCATTTTATCGCTTCCAACTAATCGTCATTGCCCCAAAATTCGGATGACTCCCGCGGGTCAACTCATTTGACACGGTAGAAAGCGAGTCGGCCCCCAAATTCAATCCGCCGGATCGGATGCAAACAATCTGAAAATTCACACGAGGAACCCATTTGTCAGACGGGCAGCCAAAACAAATGCAAAGAAGCGGTTTTTCATAAACGAGATCGTTCAATTCGGCTAAGCTTCGATCCGTCTACTGGCGGCCGATTTTGTTTTTAGCCGAGACGCCAATGCACGCGTCTTATGACATCTCCTTCCGTGCCCCGGTTTTCCCCAGAGCTTTTTGGTCAAACCTACTTTTGAATCAAATTCTTCAAGTACATCACACGCTTTGGACTTTTAAAACGATAATCAGGAGCTCCCAAACGTTCAAAAGTCTCACGGACCTCCGGACTCCGAACATCCTCTGAGGAATAAGTTGAATTAAACGAGCGACTCGCAAATTGATCTGCGTAGGCCTCAAATGAATCGTACTGAGAAATATTGTGGTAAGTGAACTCTTCGTAAGAGCTAAAGGCGGGAGCCGCAAATTCGCGTAACGCCGCCTGAGCTGCAGCACGTTCACGATCTTCATTATGGAATAACTTCATCACGTCATTCCAAGCCCCCGGCATCGGTTCGATGACATAAAGAAAACCACCCGACTTGAGTACGCGAAAAGTCTCAGCAAAAACACTTCGAAAAAACTTTGCCGGGATATGGTGAAGCGAATAAGCGAAGAAAGCGCCGTCAAGCGAATCCGATTCAGCAGGCAATTGGGTCGCGTCGGTTTCTCGAAAATCAACATTGGCAAGAAGCTTTGCAGAGCGGTTCAGCTTGGCTTGAACAGGGTCGGGGTCAACCGCCAAAACTTGGTCCACCGTTTTCGCCAATGCTCGAGACAAGGCCATGCCGCCGCATCCGATGTCGATCACTCTCTTTCCAAGCAAAGAAAGCTTCCGTTCAATTACCTCGATATTGGTTGCACGCCCTAGGTCAATCATCCAATTGCCGTTCAATCATTCAAAAGTTGTTATTTTCGCGCAAAAAAAAACCACCGCGGTAATCCGGTGGTGTTAAATAATTTTCGACCTAAACAGGCAACAGCAGTCGTACGTGGAATCGTCGGCTTAAAGAGCCGCATTGTTCCAGACTTTCCACCATGATTTCTTTCCACCTTTGGGAGGTTTGATCGTAAATCCCCAAGGTCGACCATTCGTCCCAATACTACCCTCCATTTTGGCGTATGTGAATGTCGCGCGAGCGATCTTTGCGTCTGTCATGATCGCTTTTCGAAGATCCGCACCCGTAAAATCAGCCTTGGTCATATCGGCACCAAATAAATTGGCCCCGACCAAAATGGAACCCGAAAAGTCGCTACGCAACTCCGCAAAGAAAAAATCGGCGTTCGTAAAGTCTGCCTTAATCATCTTGGCTTCATTCATTTTCGAATGGCGAAACTGGCATCCAATCGCGGTACAACCAATGAATTTTGCCGAGTCAATCACGTTGTCCGACAAGTTGGCGCTTTCCAAATTCGTGCCCGAAAAGTTGGAACGGCGAAGAACACAATTGACGATCTGAGCAAACGACAAATTCGCGCCTGAAAAGTCTGCATCGCAAAGATTGCATCCATCAAATTTACAACCTGAGAGATCCTGTCCGGAAAAATCTGCATTTGCCAAATCATGACCGGTTAATACACACCCACGAATGGTGTCATTTTTTGCTTTGAGCAAAACCTTCCCTGAAGACTTGTCTACGATCTTTACCATTACTTTCTCCCGTATCGAAATCGGCACACGCACCCCACCTCTTCACTCTCGTGCTGACGCCTGCCTGAAAAATTTCGGCTATGCAAATAGAAACCCGTTGCCTATCAAGGAGTTTCGTTTATGTAATACAGTTATTAGTAATCTTTCTTGCTTCCCCAGACTTTCTGGGACATTCATTATCCGGGAGTTGATCGACATTGCAAGAAAAAAGCGAACCTGACCACCATTTCGACCCTGCAAAGGCGACAAACAAGCCACTAAACGACCTAACCCCCCTCGATTGAGCGGCACACAAACCCAAACTGCTCATCTCCAGCTTTCCGCATATAAATAGCGACGATGGCAGTCTTTGCAAGCATGACAGCGTTATTTTCGTATTGATTCCCCAACTGATTCCCCAATAACAGGCTCGTCATGCGACGCAGTAACAACCTTCGAATCGGGTAATAGCTGAGCCTTCTTTCCCTTTCCCAGCAAAGCAAGCCCAGGCTTTTGCAAATTGCGATACTCCGCAAGGTCAACGGGCTTGTAGCTCCGCCATTCAATTTTCGCTTTTGCGATTCGTTCAAAATCCTTATTCGACAGCTCTGTGAAGACAAAATGTTTTGACTTAGCACTGAACTCTTGCCGGAAAAGAGCATTCTCTCTGACTGTGATTTGGACTTCAGATGGTATCCAACCCAATCGTCGAATCGATTGATTAAGCTCTAATCTGGCAAACGGTGGAATCTTGGAAGGATCTGTTGCGATCAGCCGTGTGTAGTTGTTGAGGAACGCGTTGTACATCGGCAGCACGGTTGCGTCAGTCGGGTATGCGCCTTTGAAGCGATAAGTAATCTGTGGACTTTCGAGTGTCACCCATCCCGTCGCCAGATCGTTGTCCTCCCTGAATCGATCGGTTACGAGGAAACTAGAGCGAGGATCGTTCGCTGTTTCTCGTTTCACCGCATCCAATATTTTAATGAGTCGCAATTCTGGCAGCTCAAGTTTTACTTGGCGATCTGGGTCAAGCAGGGTCATCATTCGATTTCGAGAATCAAAAATCACCGTTTCCAAAGGTCGGGGTTGTGGACCATTGGACATTTGAAAATCGTAAATAATCCCCTGAGCGAACAAGGTTACATTTTGCGATACAGGCAGATTTGAGTCTCCGGAATAGACCTGAGACTCAATTCGGAATTGCTCTGTCATTCCACTTTGAAGAACTGGGCATGCGGATAACAACGAGTTGTGAGTTATCAGTAGGGGAATGCAAATTGCCAACGCAAAAATTTGACGCCCTATCATTCGATTGTAAGAGCCAACAACTTCACACTTGGTTTTCAGCCGGTCCATGGCTACCCTTCTTGAAAAATGATATCTATTCACGATATCGAAGGCAGATTTCCTTGAGCACTTTAGATTGACAAGTCCCAAAAAACACGCTTCTCGCGCGGGTAGGATAGAAGAATCCAGCCAGTGCGTAAAGGTTTGGAAGGGTTGTTTTCTAGCCAAATCAACTTGCTAGCACGGCCAATGATCACGAGTTAGACCAGTGGGCGACAAGGAAACTTTGGCAATTTAGCAATCAGCTAATTTGACGAGCCTTCTTCGCGACCTTCAGTGACAACGGCACGATCATGCCGCCAAGATTAGCCAGCGCAGCTAGGTTCACAAGCCGAGGGTGGCGAATTCTAAATTACTCGCAGCACGACGGGCTTCGACGACTGCACCTTCGTTGCAGCCTTCTTTATCAAGGGCAACTAAAAGCAGCCACGATTTTTGGGCAGGCTCACTGACGATTCTTCTCACTGCCGCTTTCAACAAATCAAATTCCGAATGGAAATCCCATTACGTATGAATCGCACGTCCATCGACCGCCAAGGCAGCTTCTTGCATGATCTCCGAAAGCGTCGGATGGGCGTGACAACACCTCGCCAAATCCTCGCTTGACGCG